>CAVKLO010000295.1:0-2659 GCA_963656985.1 Bulleidia sp.
ACTATGCTGATGGCCGGCTCCGTCATAATGATAGCCTGCCACCTGAGTTTCGCCTTCCTGCTGCCGGCATTCCCGAGCAAGGGTTTCGCGCTCACTCTCATCGTAGTCCTGGGCGTAAGCTTCTCGCTGGTCCCGGCCGCCCTCTGGCCTTCAGTCCCTAAAATCATAGATGAGAAGATTCTGGGCTCCGCATACTGCCTCATCTTCTGGGTACAGAACATCGGACTCTGCCTCGTCCCTATGCTCATCGGCTCTCTGCGCCAGACCACCGGCGGATACACCGTCCCTATGACCGTATTCTCCAGCTTCGGAGTCCTCGCGTTCATCTTCAGCTTCTTCCTGAAGAAGGAAGACCGCGCCAAAGGGTACGGACTGGAACTCCCTAACATCAAGAAATAAAACACTTAAGAAAAACCACGAAATGTCCCCGAAAAAGACCCGTACACATCTGTGCTGGATAGCATTGGCCTGTCTGGTGGTACCGATGTTCGCATCGTACTTCTTCGACGATATGTTCTCGACCCTGTCCCAGCTCTTCAAGCATCCCGAACTGCTCGAGCTCGGATGGGATTCTGAAGCCTACGGCTTCTATGCCGGAGGCTACTCTTTCCTCTGCGTGTGCGGCGGTCTGATAGTCTGCGGGGTACTGCTCGACATATTCGGCGTGCGTATCATAGGCTCGGTATTCGTGGGGCTTATGATAGCCGGGGCGGCTACGGTCTACGGGGCGATTACCTCCGCCCTGCCGCCGCAGACATCCCTTATCATCGCCTATGCGGGCTGTATGCTCTTCGGACTGGGCAGCGAGATAGCCGGGGTGGCCGTCACCAGGAGCATCGCCAAATGGTTCAAGGGACGCAACGTGGCCCTCGCTATGGGACTCCAGCTCGCCATCGCCCGTCTGGGCACTGCGGCGGCCTTCATCATTTCGCCTCTGCTCGTGGCGGAAAAGTCGGCTGGAGAGATATACACGCTTGCGGAGACCTCCCGGCCGGCCCTGCTCGGTCTGGGCCTACTACTGCTCGGTGGCATACTCTGGGCGGTGTTCGTTGCTATGGACGCGGGCTTCGACCGCGAGGCGGGCGTCAAGACAGGACGCGGCGAGGTCGCGGAGAATGACAAATTCAAATTCTCGGACATCCTGAAACTCCTTACGAACACCCGCTTCATTCTGGTGGCGCTGCTCTGCGTATTTTTCTATTGCTGCATCATCTCCTTCAAGAAATTCGGCACGGCCATCGTTATTCCGCGTTTCGGGATGGACGCCGAAAGCGCCAAGTGGATGATTACTCTGATTCCGTTCTTCACCGTAGTGTTCACGCCGCTTTTCGGAGCGCTCGTGGACAAGGTCGGAAAAGCCAGCAGATGGATGATCATCGGCGCGGTGCTTGTATTCTGCGCACATCTGGTCATCGCCTTCGCTCCGCAAGGGGTGCCGCTCTGGGGATATGCCGGCATCGCCATTCTGGGCGTGGGGTATTCGCTCGTGCCTTCGGCAATGTGGCCGACAGTTCCGAAGATCGTGCCGGAAAAGAACCTGGGGACGGCATATTCCCTGACATACTGGGTACAGAATATGGGTATGCTGCTCGTTCCCGTCTTCGTGGGCAGAGTCTTCAAGTCCGAGACCTCCACTCTCGTGGCCGCCGTGCGTGCCGAGTATATCTTCATCGGTCTGGGAATCGTGGCCATCACCGTGGCGATCTTCTTCTTCGCCTCCGCCCGCAGGCATCCTGAACTCAAGATAGACGAGCCGAACCGCAGATGATTTAAGATAAGTGTCTTTGCGAAAAAGAACCCCGAGGAGGGGACGGTTTTTTCGTCTGACGGAGCATAGATTTTGCTTACGGTGTGAGCGGATTTGAACTTTATTTCATATCTTGCGGAAGCTTCGGCTTGACTATTATTTTAAAACATTTATAAGTTATGTCACTGAATAAAGTTATGCTTATCGGCAATGTGGGGAGGGACCCGGAAGTGCGTTACTTCGACGGGAATTCCGCCCAGAGCGGGGGCAGCAAGGTAGCAAGATTCACACTTGCGACCACTGAGCGCTATCGCGACCGCAGCGGGGAGATGCGCGAGAACACTGAATGGCACAATCTCGTCGCCTGGAGAAACTCGGCGGAACTGGCGGAGAAATATATCCGCAAGGGGAGCCAGATCTATGTGGAGGGCAAGCTTTCCACACGCAGCTGGACAGACCAGAGCGGGGCGAAGAGGACTACGACCGAAATCGTGGTGGACAATATCCAGCTTCTCGGGAAACGCGAGGGGAACGCCCCGGACGGGGGAGCCTACACCCCTGCGGCAGCTCCGCAAAGCGGCTATCAGCAGCAGAGCTATTCTCGTCCGTCACAGCCTGCATATCCGCAGCAGACTGCCGCCGCTCCTCAACAGGCTCCGCAGCCCGCTCCCGAAGCTCTTGATGCCGGCCTCGAAGTAGCGGACGACCTCCCGTTCTAAAAAGTCAGGACGGATATCCCACAAAATAAAGGACTGCAACAAGTTACGGAGCTTTGCGCAGCAAAGCGACCCAAGGGGTCCGGGGAGTACGCTCCCCGGTGCCCCATAGGGGCTGTCACGAAGTGACTGGGGGTAGGACGGATATCCCACAAAATAAAGGACTGCAACAAGAATTTGTTGCAGTCCTTTATTT
>CAVKLO010000296.1:0-2648 GCA_963656985.1 Bulleidia sp.
GTGGGTTCTCGACAAGGGCGGCTACACTTTGATGGCAGGAGCCTCCTCACGGGATATCAGAGCCTCCAAACTTTTCACTGTCAAATAGTTCCAAAATCCGAATCAATTTCTCTCCATTATGAATAAAAAACTTTTCTGCTCTATTCTGGCCGCTGCAGCGGCCATCATCTCCGGCTATGCCCAGACCTGCAAGTCGATGGTCATCGAAGACGGAGGCACAGGCCCGTACAAGAGTGTCATCGTCTCTGACGAGACTCTCCCGGCCTTCACCATCTATCGTCCTCAGGACCTGAACGAGGGCGGAAGCTTTCCGGTAATACTTTATGGAAACGGCGCCTGTATGAATTCCAGCATAGAGATCCGCTATTTCCTTAACGAACTGGCTTCCCACGGCTATATAGCCGTAGCCATAGGTCCCTATGACGAGGACGACTTCTTTGCGCACTGGACCTCTGTAATGAAGATGATGCACCCTTCGAAGAAGGATGTCGTTCTTGCCGACGGTACAGTGGTGCGGCCTGTAACAAAGGAAGAGCTTGAGGCTCAGAGACTTGCTGAGGAGAAACAGCGGAAGGAAATAACTTCGGGCAGCAGCGGGACAGCCGGAGAGGCTCCGTTTCGAACCTATCCGAGGCAGCTGCTGGAGGCATTGGACTGGCTTACAGACCGGAACGCGGATTCCAATGGCGAGTATTACCACAAGATGGACCTCGATAATGTGGCGGTGATGGGGCAGTCCTGCGGAGGGGCGCAGCCCCTCGCCGTAAGTCACGACCCGAGAATCAAGACCACCATAATCCTCAATTCCGGTATCGGGGATATGGAGATGATGGGATGCTCCAAAGAGAATCTGGCTTCAGTTCACGCTCCTATGATGTATATAGTAGGCGGTCCCGAGGATATGGCGACAAGGAATGCGGCGATGGACTTCAAGAGGCTGAATGATGTTCCGGCAGTCCTTATAGACACGGCTATAGACGGTCACGAGGGTTCATATTATGAGGCCCACGGAGGGAAATATGCGGTCGCGGTGCGCAAATGGCTCGACTGGCAGCTGAAAAAGAAGACGGCCGGTGCCGCCCTGTTTCTTGATGACGAATACTTCCAGATATCTTTCCCGGGCTGGAGCATAATCCGGAAGAACATAGACTAACCGTTTCAAAACATCTTCTAATACCAATCCGGAGTGTATGCACTCAAGGCCGTCTGCATCAACTGCGAATCATACATTTCGGACGGCACTGCCCACGAGTGGCTGACCTGACGGCGAGCTCTTAAGGATCTCGCACCCCACCTGTTCAGATAGTTCCTCGGGAATTACTTAAACTACGTCTTACCCGCATTCCCCGGTCTTTTCGATGTCCCTCTTGCGTCAACAGCCGGCCGGGGATGTGCAGGTAAACCAGTTCAGAGATGATGTAAAGAAAATCAGTTAAACAACCTCTAAAGTGTCAACCATTCTCAGGGAAGGCCATATGTAAGGTCAAGCCAAGAAAAAGTTTTACTTTTCAGGAGAATAATCACTACCTTTGCTTCCAAGTTTTTGACAAAAGTGACAATTTTGTGGAAAGTATAGAATATGAGAATAGAACGGCCCATATACCTTGACCAGTTGATTCGTTCACGAGGGAACGGATTTATCAAAATTATCACCGGCATCCGCCGATGCGGAAAGTCTTACCTTCTGAAAACCCTCTTCAGGGACTTTCTTTTAAAAGATGGCATTAACGATAGTCATATCATAGTCATTGATCTTGAAGACCGTGGTCAGGCCGCATTCAAAGACCCCGATTACATCCTTAAGCAGGTGAATGTCCGGATGAAAGACGATGCCGTCTACTATATTCTTATAGACGAAGTGCAGGAGATCGGCGATTTCGTCGAAGTGCTCGCGACATTGAATCTGAAAACAAATACAGAAATATACGTCACCGGAAGCAACTCCAAGTTTCTTTCAAAAGACGTGGCGACAGAATTCCGTGGGCGCGGTGATGAAATACATATGTACCCGCTCTCATTTGGAGAGTTCCTGACCACCTGCAAGGGAACGGATCAGGAAGCCTGGCTTGACTACTACACCTACGGCGGTCTTCCTCAAATTCTCCTGCAGGATGGCGAAGACAAGAAAACCTCATTCCTCAGAAATCTCTACCGGACTGTCTATCTTAAAGACATTTACGATCGGCATAAAATAGAATTCCCCACTGAATTCGAGGAACTTGCCAGAGTAATGGCCTCATCTGTCGGCTCGCCTGTAAATCCAAACAGGCTGGCCAATACCTTCAAGAGCTTGAAGAATATAAAAGGTCTCACCAATAAGACAATAGACACTTACCTCAGTTATATGGACGACGCATTCCTCATCGAGAAAACAGACAGGTTCGACATCAAGGGGAAAAAGTACATAGCGTCACTTTCCAAATACTACTTCTCTGACCTTGGACTCCGCAATGCCATACTCTCCTTCCGCCAGATTGAGGAAAACCACATTATGGAGAATATCATTTACAACGAACTTCGATATCGGGGTTTCCTTGTGGATGTCGGCAATGTCACCATCCGAACAAAAGATAAAGACGGCAATCCAGTCCGGCTTACTCTCGAAGTCGATTTCGTGGCCAACAAGGGAAGCCGACGCTACTACATAC
>CAVKLO010000297.1:0-2620 GCA_963656985.1 Bulleidia sp.
TACCAACTGAGCTAATACCCCGAATGGACTGCAAAGATAAGGCGATTTTCCGAATTTCCAAACGCCGGGGCTAAGATATCTGCATTTTTCTTCGCTAAAGGCTGTTTCCGCCAGTGTGGCATCCGCAGTGTGTCCCGAGACGGTCTCCCCGTGTCCGGAGGAACTCTCCGTGTGTCCCGTGCCCGTCTCCCGGAACCTTTGATCTCAGCTTCTTTCATATTATGTGCAGTTTTACTAATTTTGCCCCGGAAGCTGCATCGGTCAGTGATGATGAAAAGGCCGGCAGTCTCCGGAAATCACAAATGATCGGACAGACAGAGGAAAAACTTGATCTATGTTACGTGAACAAGTAGTATTCGGACCCGTCCACAGCCGCAGGCTGGGCTCTTCTCTGGGCATCAATCTTCTGCCCGAGAACGGCAAGATTTGCACATTCGACTGCATCTACTGCGAGTGCGGATGGAACCGTGACGGCCTGGGCGACAGGCGACTGCCGGGCGCGGCGCAGGTACGGGAGGCGCTGGAGCGGAAGCTGGCGGGATTGGACGCCGAAGGCGGCCGCATAGACAGCATCACTTTTTCCGGGGACGGGGAACCGACGCTGAACCCCGATTTTCCGCGGATCATCGACGATACGCTCGCGCTGCGCGACCGTTATGTCCCGCAGGCGAAGGTCTCCGTGCTCTCGAACGCCACGCGCGTGCACGTGGACGAGGTTTTCGAAGCTTTGCGCAAGGTGGACAATCCTATTCTGAAGATCGATGCGCCTACGGACTCTCTCGTGGAGCTCATCGACAGGCCGGCTCCGGGCTATTCTCTCGCGAGGGTCATCGAGGCTCTGAGACGCTTCGAGGGGGACTTCGTGCTGCAGACTATGTTTCTGAAATGCAGCTACTTCGACTCGTCCGCGCCCGAATGTCTGAACGGCTGGATGGAGATTGTCCGCGAGCTTAGGCCGCGCGAAATTATGGTCTATACTCTGGACCGTCCCTCACCCGAGGAGGGGCTGGAGAGTTTCACCGAGGAGCAGATGCGCTCGCTGGTGCGGCCGCTGCTGGACGAGGGGTTCAGAATCCAGATTAAAGGGAAAGCGTAAAATGCCTGACATAGGTTTCAGAAAGAACAGATTACAGGACAAACATAAACTGCCGGACTGAAAACAACTTCTAAAGGAACACAGCTATGACTATACAGACTAACATCGGACTATTTTGCGACTGTTTCCCTCCGGTGATGGACGGAGTGTCGGTTTGTATGCAGAACTACGCCTATTGGCTTCAGAAGAAGGTGGGAGGTGTCTGCGTCATAACGCCGAGAAACTATGGGGCCGAGTATCACGAAGATTACGAAGTGCTTCAATATCTTTCGGTTCCGGTCCCTTTCCGCCGGCCTTACGTGACCGGTATCGCGGAAATCGACCCTGTTTTCCTCACGAATATTCTGAACAGGAAATTCAAGATTGTACACGCGCATTGTCCCTTCGCTTCGGGATGGTGCGCTGAGCATATCGCTCATATTCAGCACATTCCGATGGTGGCGACCTTCCATTCGAAGTACCGCGACGACTTCGCGAGGGTCATCCCTTCGAAATTCGCCGTGGACGAGATCGTGAAGAAGATAGTGGGCTTCTACGAGCGTGCGGACGAGGTCTGGGTGCCGCAGGAGTCGGTGAAGGAAGTGCTCCGCGAGTACGGCTACAAGGGTGATATCCAGGTGGTCGAGAACGGAAGCGATCTCGTGGCCGACCGCCCGGAGGAGTTTTTCGCGCACGCGCGGAGAGAGCTGGGTATCGCCCCGGACGAGTTCGTGCTGCTTTTCGTGGGCCAGCACATCTGGGAGAAAAACACCCGCTTCATCATCGACGGTCTCGAGAAGATAAAGGACGTGCGTTTCCGGATGTTCTTCGTAGGCACCGGCTATGCGGCGGAAGAAATGAAGAAACTGGTGAGCGAAAAGGGACTCGATGCGCAGGTGAGCTTCGCCGGAAGCATCACCGGGCGCGAGAAGATAGTGAAATACTACGCCGCGGCCGACCTCTTCCTCTTCCCGTCGCTCTACGACAACGCCCCTCTGGTGGTCCGCGAGGCGGCGGCGCTGAACACCCCTTCCGTGATGATGCGCGGCGCAACGGCCTCGACCATCATCCGCGACGGCGAAAACGGTTTCCTGACGGACAATGACGAGGACAGATTCGCACAGCTGCTCCGCACGCTCATCGCCTCGCCCGAAAGAGTCCACCGCGTCGGCGTGCAGGCTTCACGCAGCATCGTGCGCAGCTGGGAGGACATCTGCGGCGAAGTGCTCGACCGCTACAACGCCCTGATTTCCCGCCAGAAGCTCATCCATTAGGAGTCCTCCGCGAGCCTCTCCGGACTGCTTTCCTCGGCCGCTTATCTTCGAACACTCCGTCCGCTGTCGCGTCCAATCCCTCTTGCCGCCCCTCGTACGCAGTCGCGACCGATCCCTTCGGCCGCTGTCGCGTCCAATTTTGCGTGCCTTCCGGACGCCATAATGTTCCCTTTTCAGGTTTCTAAACTGAAGTGATTGTCTCCTATGTCTGTATATTTTGCTAATTTTGCGAATTGGCAAGATTGATGACAGGTAATGAACAGCTTTACGG
>CAVKLO010000298.1:0-1152 GCA_963656985.1 Bulleidia sp.
CCCCCAGAACGCCGCAGAGCAGGTTGCAGGAGGTGACAGCATTAGGAATATGCTTGACGAAAGACATTACTTTATGCCGAGCTTCTTGGCGATATGCTTAGGAAGAGCGTCCTTGTGGACTACGATGTCCATACTCTTGCCCCTTACGAAATTCTCCGAGATGTACCAGATGCCGTCGTATTTGCCCGTCACTCCCCAGGAATTCTTCACCATATAGAACTTCTTTCCGTTCCGGTCCTGAGCTATGCCGTAGATGTGCATACCGTGATCGTCGGTAGTGGTCTTCTCGTCGAAGCCCTGCTGACGGAACTCCTGTGTGCCTTCCAGCTCTATAGGAGCGGCCGGCGCCGGCTTCTCGTCTTCGGACTTGCCCACCCAGCGTTCCTGGTCGGAGCCGGAGGCCGCCATAGCCTTGGTGTCCAGAAGCAGGCCGAGGCCGTTGCGGGTGAAGCCCGCTTCGCTGCAGTCAGTTCTCCAGGCCGCAGTGTAACCTTTGTCGAGAGCGTTGTCGAGAACCTCCATAAACTCGTCTATAGGCAGGTTGTATGCCATATCCCAGCGCCAGTTGTCGCAGATTTCGATGGCGAACTGAGTGTAGAACGGATGATGCGTGAAAGAAGTGAGGGTGACGTAATCGTCAGGATTGAATTTCAGGGCGTCCCTGTAGGACTCCGGGGTATATTCCACACCGTTCACGGTGAATTTCTCCGGATATGCTCCGAGATACTCGTCGAGGATGGCTTGGAAACCTCTCTTCCAGGCGGTGGAGAGACGGTTGCGGTTAGGGACTTTCGCCACTGCCTGTATGTAGGCCTTAAGGACTGCGTCCAGCTCGCTCTGGGCCGGAAGGTCATAGCCGTAGTTCATACCGGTCATCTCGTTCTGCGGGACGATGCCGTAGTCGCGGATGACGTGGAGCACGTCGTCGGCCTCGGAACCGGCGGCGAAGGTGAGGTTGCCATCGAGCCGGACATATTTGTCGGCCCTGTCAGAGTATGAATGGCTTACCACGAAGAACTCGGAAAGGTCGGGATAGGCGGCCTCGTCCTTTATGCCGTTTATGCGTATGATTTCGGACTCGACGAAACTGAGGGTGGAATATGCCCAGCAGGTTCCGCTGCTAGCCTGGTTCTTTATGGAGGTGATAGGATT
>CAVKLO010000298.1:1167-2617 GCA_963656985.1 Bulleidia sp.
GTCTGGGCCTGCGCGGCGGCAGAAAGGCAAAGCAGCGCGGCAAGGGTGATGATAAACTGTTTCTTCATATCTGTGTCGTTATACTATTTTTCGGGAATGTTGACGAGGACTTTCTGGAGGAAATCCCACACCTTCTGTACTGAAGGGATGTTCGCCCTTTCGTCCGGGGAATGAGGGCTCAGCAGGGTAGGTCCCACGGACACCATATCCCAGTGCGGATATGCGCCACTGAGGATGCCGCACTCCAGACCTGCGTGGATGGCCGTGACCTTAGGGTCTTTGCCGAAAAGCTCGCGGTAGGCCTCGACCATAGTGTGGAGTATAGGGGAAGCATTGTCCGGCGCCCAGCCGGAATAGCCTCCGCTGAACTCGACCTCCGCGCCCGCGAGCTTGAAGACCGATTCGAGCTTCAGCGCGAGGTAGTCCTTCGCCGTGTCAACGGAACTGCGCATCAGGGATTTGACGGAGAACTCGCCCTTGCCTATGCGCACCATCGCCATATTGTTCGAAGTTTCGACGAGCCCCGGCATTGCGTCGCTCATCCTGTCCACTCCGTCCGGGCAGGCGAGGACGGCTCTTATGAATCTCAGGGCCGCCTCATCGGGAACGCACTTGCACTCCCCTCCGCAGCAGCCGCAAGGCTTGAAGATGAATTCCGCCTGAGGGTCTGTGGCGGCGTACTCGGTCTTGATTTCAGCGGCCGTTTCAGAAACTTTCGCCTCGGCTTCGGCGACTTTATCGGCAGGCACGTAGAGCGTCGCGAAAGCCTCGCGCGGAATCGCATTGCGAAGCGTACCGCCCTCGAAATCCGCGAGTTTTACGCCCAGGTCGCGAAGGAGCGGAAGCAGCACGCGTACGGCCGCCTTGTTCGCATTCGCGCGGCAGAGCACGATGTCCATTCCGGAGTGTCCGCCCTGGAAACCCTTGGCCGCCAGTTCATAGCGCACGTAGCCTTCCTTAGGCGCGTCCTGCGGCTCATATTTCGCTTTAGCTGTGGCATCCAGACCGCCCGCGCAGCCGATGAAAAGCTCGCCTTCAGTCTCGGAGTCGAGATTTATGAGTATGTCACCTTTCAGCACGCCCGGCTTGAGTGCGCGCGCACCGGTCATTCCGGTCTCCTCGTCATAAGTGACGAGCACCTCTATCGGACCGTGCTTCACCTCCGGACTTTCGAGCACCGCGAGAGCCATCGCGACTCCCAGACCGTTGTCGGCTCCGAGAGTGGTTCCTCTGGCTCTGAGCCATTCGCCGTCTATCCAGGTCTCTATCGGGTCGGTCTCGAAATTATGCACGGTGTCCGCGTTCTTCTGAGGAACCATATCCATATGCCCCTGGAGGATGACTCCCCTGCGGTTCTCATAGCCCGGCGTGGCAGGGACCCTCATTATCACATTTCCGGTATCGTCGGTGAATGTCTCGACGCCGTGGTTTTTTCCCCATTCGAGCAGAT
>CAVKLO010000299.1:0-2617 GCA_963656985.1 Bulleidia sp.
TGAGGATGGCCTTGGACTTGAGTTCGGCATTCTTCGGCTTGCCCTCCTTCATATAGGTCTCGTAGAACTTGCGGTTCTGCTCGATCTTCAGATTGAAAATCTTGAACTTGCGCTCCAGCTCAGTGCGCAGCGTAGTGGAATCCACAGCCTCCATCGAATACACTTTGACCTTCCCATCCTCTCCTACGGCCTGCAGAATCTTCGCCGCAAGAGCCTGTTCCATCGGGTCAGCCTGCTTCGGGGCGCAGGAAAGCACCGCGCCGGCCATAAGTACCAGGGAGACAGTTAAATATAATATCTTTTTCATACAGTTTTTTTTAAAATTAGTGACTCTGCAAGAGGAGCTTTTCTTAAATCACACCTCATTTCTTCATCCACCTGTCCAGCCAGTCGAAATAAGTGTCGTGCCAGCACAGGGCATTCTGCGGCTGGAGAATCCAGTGATTCTCGTCCGGGAAGATAGCGAGCTTCGAAGGCACGCCCATCATCTGCGCACAGTTGAAAGCCGCGAGAGCCTGAGTGTAAGGAATGCGGAAATCCATCCCGCCGTGAGTGCAGAGGATAGGAGTATGCCACTTCTGCACGTTCTTCAGCGGAGAATTCGAGTAATGCCTCTGAGCCTCGATATATCTGCTCCAAGGCGAGCCGCTCAGATACCCGCGTCCCAGACCGCCGTTGTCCCACTCCGGGAACCACATCTCCTCGGTGGTATAGTAAAGCCCCGCCTCATCGAAAATGCCCGCGTGCGCGATGAAGCAGTCATACACATCCTCGTGAATACCGGCGAGATAGTACACCGAATACCCGCCGTAGGAAGCGCCCACGGCAGCCACACCGCTCACATAAGGCTCAGCCTTGATCATCCTCGCCGCGCTCAGATAGTCCTGCATATTCAGACCTATATAGTCTCCCGAAATCTGCTCGCACCACTCCGGCCCGAAAGCCGTGGTCCCGCGACGGTTAGGCAGCACCACCACATAGCCCTGCGATGCCATCAGATAATAGTTCCAGCGATACGACCAGCCCTGGCTCAGAGTGCCCTGAGGACCGCCGAGACACATCTCGATGGCCGGATATTGACGGCTCGCATCGAACTCCGGCGGCAGGAGCACCCAGGTCAGCATCTGCTTGCCGTCCACGGTCTCCACGTAGCGCAGCTCGGTACGGCACGGAGCGAGCGCGCCGAGAATGCGGGAGTTCTCGAAAGTAAGCTGCATACAATCAACCTCATCGCCTTCGAGCATCACATCCACAATCTCGCTCGGCATCTGCATACTGCAATAGGTCGCGTAGAGGTGCAGCGTGCCGCCGATCTCGGAAAGCGCGAAAGGCGAGCTGAAGTCGAACCACCAGGAGTCCTTCGTCAGCCGACGGACGTTTCCGTCAATATCGGCCGCCCAGAGAGCCTGGAGGCCTTCGGCCAATGCGTTGAAGTACACTGTCCGGGAGTCTTCGGACCATACCGGGCCGGCCGCGAAGTAAGGGAAGTTCTCCGTAAGCTCCCTTCTCTGCCCGAAGCTGAAGCCGTTTTCTCCCTCATAATTTATCTCCTGCAGCATAAGTCGCGTCCTGTCAGCCTCATAGCCTTCGCGCTCCATACTTATCCAGGCTATATGGCGGCCGTCCGGACTCCATACGGGGTCAGTATCATAGCCGCCGTCCATCTCGATGCGCTTGCATTCCCCGGTGGAGAGGCAGTACACATATATTTCAGTATCAGTGGAGAATGCGTAGTCCTTACCGACCTTCTTGCGGCAGCTGTAGGCGATGAAGCGCCCGTCGGGACTCCAGTCCAGCTGCTCTATGCCGGAGAACGGCTCAGTCGGAAGCTCGTAGAGTTCCTTCGTGCCGAGGATGTCCACGGAATTCTCCGGAGTCACCTTCGCTCCCGCGAACGGGGCCACGAAGGTCCTCGGGGTGCTGGTCACCCAGTGGTCCCAATGCCTGTACATCAGGTCTTCGGCGATATAGACGTTGGCCTTCACAAGCCTCGGGTCCACGCTCTCGGCAGTCTTCACCGGGCCGGGGATGGAGCTGACATAGAGGATATTGGAGCCGTCCGGCGAGAGTTTGAACTCGCTTATGCCCGCCGGGACTTCGCTCATCTTCACTGCCTTGCCGAGTTTCTCCCCCTTCAGTGGGGCCTTATAGATCTGGCCTCCCTGTATGAAAAGTATCGCTTTTCCGTCCGGTGTCCAACGGGCGCAGCTGACGCTTTTTCCGAAGCGGGTGAGCTGAACCTTGTCGCTGCCGTCCGGGCGGCACATAAAGAGGTTCCGGCAGGAGCGGTTCTGCTCGAGAGAGCTGTAGCTCACGCCGTAGAGTATCCTCGTCCCGTCCGGGGACAGCTGAGGGTCGGAAAGCCGGCCGAGGTTGAGCATTATTTCCGGAGTCAGCACTCCGCCTTCCACGCTGATGTCGGACGGGCCTATATAGCCCTCTCCCTTCTGTTCATTTCTGCAAGACATAAGAGCAAGTGCGCATCCCAGCACACAGATGATTGTTTTTTTCTTCATATAATCTAACTGATTTTACTATAATCCTTTACCTCTTCCCCGACCCCTGCGGCGAGCAGAGCGTTCCGCTCCTGGCTGAGCATCGGATCCCGCTCCAGAAC
>CAVKLO010000300.1:0-2590 GCA_963656985.1 Bulleidia sp.
CGGGCCGCGATGACATCTGGGGCAGCGGCGAATGGACTATGCAGGGCTTCTGCAAGCAGGGCGGGGAACTGCTCAAGGGCGACACGAAGTTCAGCGGCGGTCCGGACATCGGCAACTCCACAGGCTGGGTCGGCGGAGGCCAGGCGGCTTATATCCCGGATGCGGTCAAGGCCTGCATCGAAAACAGCGACGGCTTCTTCGTCTTCGACCTCTGCCATATAAAGATGTACGACTACTGGGCGGCCTTCAAGAAAGGAATTGATGATTATCTTAAAACTGTAGAATAATATGAAACGCATTTGCATATTTTTGCTGACCGCTGCGGCCCTTCTCTCCGCAGTTTCCTGCAAGGAAAACACGCAGGACGGCACCATAAACCCTGTGAACGAGTCCTCGCTCGCTCCGGTGTTCACCTCCGAGGGCGGCACCGTCGTCATAGAGTTCGACGCGACGGCGGACTGGAACGCCACCGTCCCGAACACGAACCACTACTCCTGGAGTTCCATCACTCCCACCTCCGGCGAAGCCGGCAGGGTACAGATAGCCGTGACGGCTCTGCCGAACACCGATTATGACGGACGCGAATACCAGTTCACCGTGAACTGCGGCAAGCATCAGCAGTACGTGACCGTGACCCAGCTTCAGAAGGACGCCATCACCTATACCTCCGGACCGTTCGAACTTCCGAAAGAGGGCGGCGATGTCGAAATCAAGATAGTCTCCAACGTGGAGTACAGCTACGAGATCGTCGGCGACGCCAAGAACTGGATCTCCCCGCTCAGCACCCGCGGACTCTCGGAGAGCAGCGTCAGCTTCTCGGTAGCCTCGAACGAAATCTACAACCTTTTCGAGTCCCGCAGCGGCATCATCAGATTCACCAGCGCGGCCGGGACGCAGGACATCACCGTGAACCAGGCTCCGAACGAGCGCATCTTCGAGGTAACCTCGGAGCTTGTCGCCGCGAAGGAAGCGTGCAGCGTGGACCTTGCGGTCAATGCGAACTTCCCTTACGAGCTCATTCTCGACGAGGACTGCGACTGGGCTGAAATCGGCGGGGCGACTGACGGTGTACACAAGATCTCCGTTCAGACGAATCCTGAGTTCGGCTCCCGCATCACCGGCATCACCGTCGCTACGGGCGTGGAAGACTATGAGGCCTACGTGACCCTCAAACAGAAGGGTACTGCCGACGTGCAGACTCTCTGGAGCAAGTCCTACGGCGATTACGACCTCGCTTCTGCGGGCGGCCCTCTCAGACTTGCGGTATTCCAGGATATGCTTCTGGTAGCCATCGGAGGCAATCAGCTCTATGCTCTGAACCGCGAGACGGGCGAAATGATCCGGAAAGTGGAACTTCCGGACGGGCTTTCCGTGGATTCTATGGTAAGCGACGACGCGGGCAATCTGCTTCTTGCGGGCCGCCCGGCGTTCGGCGGAATGTTCGACGTGTACTGTATCGAGGCGGGCTCGGACTTCACGCCGAAGCTTCTTCTGAGCTATCACCACGCCGACATCTGGAGCAGCACTATGGGCAATCTCCGCGTAAAGGGCGATGTGACCGGGAATGCGGTCCTGACAGCTTTCGTGGACGTGACCCAGTACTGGCTCAGGTGGGAGGTAAAGGACGGCGTGGCGGGCGCGAGCCTCTTCGGGCACGTGGAGCCGGCTTCAAGCTATGTGTGGAACCCTTACGGAGCCTGCGTAGCCCCGGTATCGAGTGATTTCAGCGACGGTCTCCTCTTCATCGGCTACGTCACCGATGCGGCGGGGAACTATGACCTGAATCACTATGACCCGGCCTCGGGCAGCTGGAAGTCCATATTCCATACCGACAGCGCCGGCAACGAGAACTACAACTGCATCTCCGTGGCCACTCTGAACGGAATGCGCTTCTGCGCCATAGAGCGTGGAGCGCACTTCTCCTGGGGCAGATCTCCTGAAGTCTATCTTCTCGACATCACCGACCTCGACAATGTGAAGGAGTCCTACTATGTGGACTGGGTGACCGTGAGCGGCGGAGCCGGCTTCATCGGAAGCGGAGCCTGCAGCGACGTGCTCCTCGTGCTTTCTTCAGACGGGAAAGTGATGGATATGTTCGTCACCGACGGCAATTACGACTGTCTGACCTGCATACGCTTCATCTCATGACGGACAGAAGGTCGTTCATAAAGGCTGTGGCGGCAGTGGCCGCCGCAGCCGCCGCGGCACCTCTCGCGGCCGGCTGCAGTGAGAATTCCTCTGACGCGGGGGGCGGCGCCGCCGTCCCTGCGGCGGGGAACCAGGATTCTCCGCTGATAGTTCCCAAGGCACAGGGTCTGCGCATCACGGGCACCTTCCTGGATGAGATTTCACACGATATCCCTCATCAGAACTGGGGACTCGCGGAGTGGGACGCCGATTTCGCGAATATGCGCGCCATCGGCATAGACACGGTCATAATGATACGCAGCGGCTACCGCAAATTCATCACCTGGCCCAGCGAGTACCTGCTGAAGAAGGGCTGCTATATGCCTTCGACGGACCTGGTGGAGATGTTTCTCGGCCTTGCCGACAAGTACGGGATGAAATTCTATTTCGGCCTCTACGACAG
>CAVKLO010000301.1:0-2581 GCA_963656985.1 Bulleidia sp.
GCACTCCGCTTTCCTGTCGTCGTCGGCCCTCATACTCCCCCCCTTCCAGTCCGAATGGCACTTGATGCCGAAGTGGTTGTTCCCCTTCACGGCCAGATCCGAAAGCCCGCAGCGCGACTCCAGCATACCCTGAGCCAGGGTGATGCTCGCGGGAACGCCGCTGCGGTACATCTCGCGCACGGCGGTGGGAGCCCATTCCCGTATGTATTTCTCGTGGATGGAATCCGCAGCCAAGTGCGTGCACAGCAGCGCGAAGGCCGCCACAAATCCTGCAATCTTCTTCATAACCGGGGCTAAGTTAGAAAAAAATCCGTCTCAGAGCGTCTTCTTCAGCGGAAAATCGAAAACATCCCCGTCGCTGACCGCCCTGGTCTGCGGGAAAACGCTCCTGCACTCCCGCTCATAGACGGAGGCATCCCGCTCGCGCGAAGAAAAGTGACCTATGAGCAGCTCGGACGCACCGGCTGCCCGGGCGCAAGCGGCGGCCTGCAGCGTAGTGGAATGCTTTCTTTCGGCCGCTGCGGCGGCCAATGCCGCAGTGTACGTGCACTCGTGGTACAGCACATCCGTACCGTGCAGCCACTGTGACAGCAGCGGGAAAGGCGCAGTGTCAGAGACGTAGGCGTAGCTCCTCGGCTCCCGGGGCAGATAGCTCGCCTCGCCGTTCGGGATGACGAGATCCCCGCGCACTACATCGGCGCCTCGCTTCAGGGCCCCTATCTCAGCAAGAGTGAGGCCGTAACGCTCTATCAGCGGCTTATGGACATTGCGCTGCGGAGTGTTCTCGCGGAAGATATAGCCGTAGGTCTCGATGCCGTGGTTCAAAGGTATGGCACTGACGCTCAAGGTCTTAGTCCCGTAGATTACTTCAGGCTCCTTCGCCTTCACGACTATGTGCCTGATTTCGAAGCCTATCCCTTCTCCGTAATAGGAAAGGAAGAACTTGAGGAGAGGGCCGAAAGAGCCGGGAGCATAGATGTTCAGCGGAATCTGCCTGCCGAGCATCCCCATAGTGGACAGAAGTCCGAAGATGCCGAAGAGGTGATCCCCGTGTATATGCGAGATGAATACCGAATCTATCTTCTGGAAGGAGATATGATACTGCTGAAGGCGCATCTGCACGCCCTCGCCGCAGTCTATCAAGAACAAGCGCCCGTGTACCGAAAGTACCTGGGCGCTCTGATATCTTTCCATAATGGGTTTCGCCGAAGCGGAACCCATTATATGAAGCGTGAAATTCATTTATTCACCTTTTTCGAGCTTTTCCTTGAGAGCTGCGAGAGCGTCGATGTCACCGAGAGTGGTCTTCTCCACTGACGAATTGATCTTCTTCACGGCCTTCTTGGTGTTGTCCACCTCAGTAGCCGCTTCCTTCTCCTTAGCTTCGGCATAAGTCCTGGTATGGGAGAGGATGATGCGGCGGGTGCTTCTGCGAAGCTCCACTACTCTGAACGGAAGAGTCTCGCCCTGAACGGCGTTCTTGCCGTCTTCCTTCACGAGCTCACGGTTAAACGCGAAGCCTTCGGCACCTCCCTCGAGGGTGATGTTGGCACCCTTGTCAGTAAGGGAAGCTACAGTACCCTCCACTACGGAACCTACGGTGAACTTGGCCTCGATCTCATCCCAAGGGTTAGGGAGAGTCTGCTTGTGGCCGAGGCTGAGTTTGTGGTTAGCCTCGTCGAAGTCGAGAATCTTGACATCGATGACGTCTCCAGGGGAAACGATCTCGGACGGATGCTTGATCTTGTTCCAGCTCAGGTCGCTGATGTGCACGAGGCCTTCCACGCCGTCCTCAAGCTCGGCAAACACGCCGAAGTTCGTGATGTTGCGGACAGTGGCCTTATGAACGGAACCTACAGGATATTTCTCGCGGATGCTCTCCCAAGGATTTGCGGAAAGCTGCTTCAGACCGAGGGACATCTTGCGGTTTTCGCGGTCGATGGTCAGAATCTGAGCCTCCACCTCGTCGCCGGCCTTGAGGAACTCCTGTGCGGAGTGCAGACGCGGGCTCCAGCTCATCTCGGAAACGTGGATGAGACCCTCTACGCCCGGAACGATCTCCACGAACGCGCCATAGTCGGCGATGAGGATGACCTTGCCCTTTACCTTGTCGCCGACCTTGAGGTCAGGGTCGAGGTTGTCCCAAGGATGAGGAGTAAGCTGCTTGTAACCGAGGGCGATTCTCTTCTGCTGCTCGTTGAAGTCGAGGACTACCACCTTTATCTTCTGGTCGAGCTGAACGAACTCCTCCGGATGGTTCACGCGGCCCCAGGAGAGGTCTGTGATATGGATGAGACCGTCCACACCGCCGAGGTCCACGAACACGCCGTAATTGGTGATGTTCTTCACCGTACCCTCGAGAATCTGTCCCTTCTCCAGCTTGCCGATGAGTTCGGCCCTCTTCTGCTCCTGCTCGGCCTCGAGAAGAGCCTTGTGGGAAACGACCACATTGCGGAACTCCTGGTTGATCTTGACGATCTTGAAGTCGATGCTCTGGTTGACATATGCATCGTAGTCGCGGATAGGCTTGATGTCGATCTGGCTGCCCGGGAGGAAGGCCTCGATTCCGAACACGTCCACG
>CAVKLO010000302.1:0-2579 GCA_963656985.1 Bulleidia sp.
GCCTGGGAATCGCTTGATTTTCAAACTGTTTACAATACATCCTCAGCAAACGTATGTTTCCTTTGGACACACGACCTCGGAGGCTTTCAGAACGAGTGGTGGGATCCGGAGAAGCCGTTCGAACAGACAGCAAAGTATGACCCTGAACTTCTTTTGAGGTGGCTGCAGTTCGGAGCTCTTACCCCGGCGATAAGAAACCAGACGGCAAAACAAATTTCCATCTGCAAATACCCTTGGGAACAGCCGCGCGAGTATTTCGAACCTATCCGTGAGGCGATACGATTCCACTATGCCTTGAATCCTTACATCTATTCGATGAGCCGCAAGGCCTATGAGACAGGAGTTTCCGTCTGCCGTCCGCTCTATTACGAGTGGCCGGAAAGCGAGGAGTCATATTCAAGAAAGAATGAGTATATGTTCGGCGACAACATATTCGTCGCGCCGATAACTGCCCCGAGAGAAGGGACACGGCTTTCAAGCCTGAACTTCTGGCTTCCGGAAGGAATGTGGTACGAGTGGAACAGCGGCTCGATGCTGGAAGGCGGCAAGGAATATGAAAGAACTTATGCTCTGAATGAATATCCGATGTTTGTCAAGGCTGGAGCCATCATCCCGATGTACGACGGTACTCAGACAAACCTTGACGGCTGCGACGAGGCGATTACCGTCGTTATCGCTCCGGGAGAGGGAGACAGCAGTTTCAGCCTCTATGAAGATGACGGAGTGGATCCCGACTATGCCCACAATTTTGCAACGACTGAGATAACATCTTCACGCCACGGAAATATTCATAAAATTGTGATCGGAGGGCGTAAAGGCTCTTACAAGGATATGCCGTCGGATAGGAACTTCCGCCTCAAACTGCTTTCCGCTTCCTGCCCGAAAACAGTGACTGTCAACGGGAAAGCCGTCAAATGGTCATTCGACGGGATGGATGTCGCCGTATTGGTCGATGTTCCTGAGACCAGTTGCGATGCCGAGAAGGTTGTGGAAATAGAATATTCAGAGAGTAACGCCGTCCTGGACGGACTTAAGGGAGCTGCGAAGCGCAGCTACGAGGCCATCTACGACCTTAAACGTAATCACGAGGATTTGACCTACTTCTTCCCGGACTATATGGCACGGGTATATACCATCAGGGAATCACTTTATTATCATCCGGAAAATATGGATGAACTTGTGGATAGGTTCTGGAAAGAGTACGGTTCTGTGATTGACAGGATTACCGCACTTCCTCTCAAGCCGGCTTACATCAATCGCTATAAATCATTTTTTGAATAACGGATATGAAAACGATCAGACAGATTCTCATCGCGGCCCTAACGCTGCTTGCGGTGTGCGGAAGCGCTGACGCCAAGAAAATCAAGAAGATAACGGCTTCTGATGTCGTGCTGTTCTACGCCGGCGGAGAGCTGGGCAACTACTATGACCAGAAATATGCCGCCGACTATGTCTCCTACGTGGACCGTGACGGAGCCGAACATTGGCTCTTTGACGGGTTCCTGCTCCTGCAGATATGGGATACCACTAAGGAGAACTCCGCGGAAGTGACATTTACGCCTGGAATGAAAGACAAGCAGGGAAACTGGCTGCCTTCGGCGAACCAGGCTGATTGGAAGAAGCTGATAGATTATTATTTCTCCGAAGGGAATTGCCTCGACGCCATAGATAAGGCAGTGGGTGAGGTTGCCGAACGAATAGGAAAACCTGCGGAGAAAAGGCAGATAATCATATCTATCCCCGATCCGATGCCTTATAGGCAGTCTATGACAAAGAAAGGCGGGACTACATATTGGGGTCTCATTGACGGAAAGGTGACTGACTTCTCCGACGAGAACGACAGGGCTGCCGCCTGCAAATGGTTTGTGGACGAGGTTATTAAGGCCTACAAATCCAAGAAGTACGACAATGTGGAACTGGCCGGCTTCTATTGGATTACGGAAGAATTCAAAGACAAGAGTCCGCTTCTGCCGATGGTGTCAGATTACGTGCACTCCAAAGGTTATCCTATCACTTGGATTCCATATTTCCAGGCTCCGGGTTACACGGAGTGGAGGGAGAAAGGCTTCGACCTTGCCTGGTATCAGCCGAACTACTTCTTCTACAATGTGCCTGAATCCCAGATAAAGACCGCCTGCGAGCAGGCCCAGGCCAACGGAATGGGAATGGAGATGGAACTCGACGAGAGAGCGTCCGTGAAGCCGCTTTGGGGCGACAAGAGTCTTGACTACAAGCTGAGGGCTTATATGAAGACTTTCAAGGAGTGCGGTGCGTGGGTCAACTGCCAATTGGCTTACTATCAGGACACCCACGCCGTCCGTCATCTCAAGGATTCCTCAGACCCACGTGACGTTGAACTCTACCAAGACCTCTGCGACTTCATCGCCAAACGTCCGTATAGAAACAAGAAATGACAATGAGAAAGATACTGATAATGATGCTCGCTGCGGCGCTGGCTTTTCAAGCAGGAGCCCAGGACCGCCGGGTGGAGGCGAACACCGTCAACGCCGTGAATGCCAACTGGCCTTTCAAGTTCGGAGGACCGTACTACAGCCACATATTCATTGACAAGATAGACA
>CAVKLO010000303.1:0-2576 GCA_963656985.1 Bulleidia sp.
ATGCCGCGCGGCGCGACTTCCTGGGCGAGGGCTTTCATAGCCCCGATGAGGGCCGCCTTCGCCGCAGAATAATTGGCCTGGCCCGGCAGGCCCTTCACGCCCGAGAGCGAGGCCATATTCACGATACGGCCCCAGCGTGATGTCATCATATTTTTCAGCAGGCGGCGGGTGACGTGGAAGAAGCCGCCGAGAGTGGTGTTCATAACCGAGTCCCATTCATCGTCCTGCATAAAGACGAGAAGCTGGTCGTGACGGATGCCGGCATTGTTTACCAGCACCGCGATATGGTCATCGGGATGCTTTTCCTGCCATTTCTCGAGAGCCGCCTCCACCGCCTTCGCGTCGGCGACGTCGAAAGGCAGGAGTTCGGAAGTCCCGCCCTCAGCCGCGATGAGCGCTGCAGTCTCCTCGGCTGCTGCGGTATTCGAGTTATAGTTTATGACCACCGGATAACCGCGACGTGCAAGCTCCACGCACACCGCTCGTCCTATTCCTCTGGACCCTCCGGTCACCAAAGCATAACGGCTCATAGGCAAATTGTCAATTAATCGACAAAATTAGTAAAAAATCCGTATTCCCAAAAATCGGCGGCATTCCGGACTGAGGGTCCCGTTCCCATAAGAAACCTCCCAACAATAACCTTTTCTTGTTTTTAAAGCGATTGGCCGGCTGCCGCCGGCCAATCAATCATAGAACTTCGAGCAGCTCGACCTTGAAGATGAGCGCCGCGCAAGGCGGAATCGCGCCCTGTGCGCCCTGCTCGCCATAAGCGAGCTGATAAGGGATGTAGAGTTCCCATACGGAGCCTTCTGTCATCAGCTGCAGGGCTTCCGTCCAGCCCGCGATGACCTGATTCACGCCGAACACGGCAGCTTCATTGCGGTCATAGGAACTGTCGAACTTCATCCCGTTTACGAGCGTGCCCTCATAGTGGCAGCGCACCTTGTCCCTCGGGCCGGGCTTCTTTCCGTTGCCTTCCTTTATCACCTTGTACTGCAGTCCGCTGGCGAGAGTTTTAACTCCTTCTTTCGCGGCATTGGCCTTGAGCCAGGTCTCTCCCTCTTCCTTGAATGCGGCGGCCATCTCGCCCCGCTCTTCTTTCATTCGGGCTTCGGTCTCGGTGAAGAATCTGTCGAGAATCTTCCCCGCCTCGTCGAAAGAAAGCCGAGTCTGTCCGCCGGACATAAGGTCGCGCAGACCTGAAGTGAAAGATTCGAAGTCCAGAGAGTTCACACCCGACTCCCGTAGGTTGTGCGCAATGCTCATTCCGAGAGCATAACTGAGTTTGTCCATATCTGAAATTTAAAAATCACAAAACCATAGCTGTTATTTCATCATCACCCGATGAACGGCGGCAAAGATAAACCATATCCATATCACCTGCAACCTCCCCGGCCTCGATAAACATAGGCTACCTCGCCTTCAGACAGAATACAAAACACTATGAAAAAATCAAAAATAAATGATTAATTCATAGTGTTTCGGTCAAATCATAGCCCTTTAAGGAGTTCCATCTATAGCATAAAGCTCAGACCGCCGGAGAGAGTGAAGAATCCTCGGGACGGTTCCATAGCGGGAACCGAGACATAGACGGATGATGGATATATGCCGTGATTGTCCGTGAAGCGGTAGTGGAAAGTCGGGGTGATGTTCAGGCAGAAACGCCAGATGCGATAGTTGAAGCGCAGGCCCAGATCTGCCGTGAGGCCGAATCTGCGGGCGTCAGACCACTCCTTATCTCCGGTGATATAGTCCGGAGTCACTCCGATGAAGAACTCGTAGCGGCTGACCAGGCCGGAGATGAAACTCGCGATGAGGCTCTTGGGGTTATTCGCGACATCCTCGGGATGGAAGACTGCGCTGCTGACCATCCCCTCGAGGCCGCCCAGCAGCAAATCCTCGAAACCGGCCAGCTGGGAGCGGTAGGCGAAGGCTATCGGAACTCCTATGACCTGCCCGCTGCCGCAAAGTTCCGGAATGTACTGCGCGGCCATCTTGAAGCCCAGCCCCTTGTAGTTATAGTGGCCGTATTTCAGTTCATACATTACCTCCGCTCCGTAAGAATTGCCCTTCAGCGGAGCTATCATCCCCACGGAGAATTCCACTTCTTCATTCAGCCGCGCTATGCTGATCTTCTGTTTTTCCTGTGCAGTCAAGTCTGACTTAAACGTCTGCGCCGAAACCGCTGTGCAGCAAAACACCGCCATAAGCAAGGTTATGGTCTTCCTGTTCATATTCATAGCCATCTCTGTCAAGTCTGTGATTCAAAAGGATAACTTGGTGATTCCCGAATAACTTAATAAACAGCGGCAAAGATAAGCCTTTTTCCGTCACCCGCAAGATATTACGTCATAATGAACTTTCGTCAACAGTAAATAGCTACAGCTCCAAACTGCCGGGGTCTTTCAAGAACTGGATTATGGGGATGGTGACTATGCCGTTTTCATCACGCTTCAGGCGGATATTGTCAGCAGTCACAATGATTTTCTTGAATGAATCGTCTATTGCTCTCAGTGAACGGATTTCCTGTTCCTGCTTCCCGGCATCCGGCATACGCCAAGCGGACTGTATGTAGT
>CAVKLO010000304.1:0-1644 GCA_963656985.1 Bulleidia sp.
TCCGAAGCTCGTGTTCTTTTTCGATGAGGCCCACACTCTCTTCGAGGACACTTCGAAAGCCCTCGTGAGCAAGATAGAGCAGGTCGTCCGTCTCATCCGAAGCAAGGGGGTAGGTGTCTATTTCGTGACACAGAACCCTACGGACATTCCTGACAGCATACTCGGACAGCTCGGAAACCGCGTCCAGCACGCTCTGAGGGCATTCACCCCGAAAGACCAGAAAGCCGTGCGGAGCGCCGCCGAGACTTTCCGGGCGAATCCGTCCTTCAAGACAGAAGACGCCATAATGGAACTCGCCACGGGTGAGGCCCTGGTATCGTTCCTCGATGAAAAGGGTTCCCCGAGTATGGTCGAAAGGGCCCGCATACTGTTCCCGCTCAGCCGGATAGGCGCGATCGGCGAGTCGCGGCGCGCTACCATCATAAAGCAGAGCCGTATATACGGCAAATATGACAAGAGCATAGACCGCGAGAGCGCGTTCGAGGTCCTGCTCGCGGAAAGCGAGGAGGCCGAGGAGGCGCGTCAGAGGGAAGAGGAGGAGCTTGCAGCGCAGAAAGAGGCGGAAAAGGCCGCCAAGGGCAAGGGCGCCGGGAAAGGCACGAGTCTCGGAAAAGCATTGATCGGCGCGGCCGTGGGCGCGGCGATCACCTCGGCCACGTCGAGTCTGGGCACCTCCGTCGCGAACAAGGTGACAGGCACGAAGAGCCGCACGAGCGCGAAGAGCGCCACGAACCGGGCGATCAAGTCCGCGACGAGTTCCGCGACACGCACTCTCGTGCGGTCAATCCTGGGCAATCTTCTGAAATAGACACGCTTATGGGCAGACTGTTCGATGAACTCAGTGAGGACTACCGCCTGAAGGAGGGCCTGAAGACCTGCATAAACTGCGGGACCTGCACGGCCATCTGTCCTGCGGCGGAGTTCTACAAATATGACCCCCGGAAGATAGTGGACACGGTCCAGCGCAAGGACGATGACGAGATAGAGGCTCTGCTGAAGAGCGAGACCATCTGGTACTGCGGCGAATGTATGTCTTGCGTGACACGCTGTCCGAGGAGCAACGGCCCCGGGCTGGTGATTATGGCCCTGAGGAATCTGTCCATAAAGAAGGGCTGGTTCACCGCCAGCGAGAAAGGCCGTCAGGTCTATCCCCTCACGAAAGCCCTCACGGGCAATATGCTGAACTATGGCTACTGCATCTATCCCAAGACCTTCGTCTGGGAGGACCACCCGGAATCGGGTCCGGTGTGGAAGTGGCACTGCGAGCATCTGGAGGATTCTATGAAGCGCAACGGGGGCAATTATCGGGGCGAGGGCCCCGGCATATTGCGCAAGATCCCGCAGCAGGCGCTCGACGAGCTGAAAGCCATTTTCGACGTGACAGGCGGTACGGAGAGAATCGAGGCCGTGGACAGATTCTCCGAGAAGAAGGCGGAGGAGATGGGTATGACCATCGAACAGTATGAACGGCAGGTTTTCGAGACCTGCACGCCCGGACATTTCAACAGCGAGGACTTATGATCTACCAAGGCAAGAAAAGAATCTGGGCCGATTACCAGAAAGAGATACCGGACGACCACTGGTACTATGTGCGCAGCTGCATCAGGCAGAACTTCTTCCCGGCATCGGAGAAGATGTTCACCG
>CAVKLO010000304.1:1654-2556 GCA_963656985.1 Bulleidia sp.
AGATTACCCGCAGAGTTCTGGGCAAGGACATCTATGAGAACCCGAGCCACACTACCTGCGGAGGCATCGCCTATCACTGCGACACCCTCCCACAGGAGACGGCTATGACCGTGGTGGCCAGACAGTTCGCCATTATGACCGAGTCCGGATACGAGAATCTCTGCCCGTCCTGCATCACCTCCTTCGGAAACTACACGGAAATCCTCGAGACCTGGAGGGAGTTCCCCGAACTGGAGACGAGAATCCGCGAGATGCTCTGGAAGGCCTGCAGGAGGGAATTCCGGAAGCCGAAATATCTTGCGCACAGCAGCGACCTCATATACAAATTCCGCAACGGGATAGCCGAGAAGGCGAAGTTCCGCCTCGTGGACCGCGAGACCGGAGAGCCGCTGCGCATCGTGGAGCACATAGGCTGCCACTACTCGAAGATGTTCCCGTCGAAGGGCGTGGGCGGCGCGGAATACCCTTACGTGCTCGCCGGAATGGTCGAGTCCTGGGGCGGAAGCGTCGTGGACTACCCGGAGAGGCGGCACTGCTGCGGATTCGGCTTCCGCCAATATTTCGTCAAGGCGAACCGGGGATACTGCGTATCCAATACGCACAAAAAGTTCGAGTCTATGGAACCCTATCATCCGGACGCCATCATCACGAACTGTCCGGGCTGCCCGTATTTTCTGGACAGGTGGCAGTACGTGATTTCGGAGCAGACCGGAAAGACCTACGGCCGGAACGGCTACGGGATTCCGGTGTTCACCTATGAGGAGCTCGCAGGGCTCGTGCTGGGCTACGACCCTTGGGACCTGGGCCTACAGCTGCATCAGGTGGCGGTGGAGCCTTTCCTCGACAAGATCGGCGTCGAATACGACCCTAAGGCGAAATACCTCGGGGTGGACAGGAAGAAC
>CAVKLO010000305.1:0-2547 GCA_963656985.1 Bulleidia sp.
GGGGGGGGGGGGGGGGGGGGGGGGGGGGGGGGGGGGGGGGGGGGGGCGACATCAGCCTCCTCACTCCCATAAACCGGTCCTATTATCCCGAACTGCTCCGCGCCGGCGTGCGGGTCTTCCGCAATGACGGACCTTTCATCCACTCCAAGACCTTCGTCGCTGACGATTATCTCTCTATGGTCGGCTCCTGCAACCTCGACTACCGCAGCCTCGAACTCAGCTATGAGATGAACACCTATATGTACGGGGCCGAAGCGGCCGCGGCCAGCCTCCGGATTTTCGAGAACGATATGGAACTCTGCACCGAAATCTTCCTTGAAGACGTACAGGGCAAGCACCCTCTCCGCCACCTCTGGGACTCCGTCATCCGCCTCCTCGCCCCGCTGCTGTAGAAGCCGTCAAGTAATCCCCGAAATCTTGGCCCACGTCATCCGCCCTCTCTGCCGCTCCACCTTCGCCCACTACGCCGTCCCTCTCCCGACTGATGCCGGTGCATTGACGGCCACGTTTTTGCCCCGAAACGTGGCCTTCGATGTACTTTTATACATCGAAGGGTCGATATTTAACGTTTTAGTGTGGCCATTGATGCACCGCTGGAGCTATCCGGCAGCCACAAGAGCAGCTGCTAAAGCCGTAAACCCTACTTCAGAGTGAAGGAGACTGAAGTTCGGATGTCATCGGAGGCAGAGCCGAGCAGAACCGTGAACTCACCCGGCTCGGAAACCCACTCGTGAAGGTCCGCATCGAAGAACTTCAGGGCGGACTCGTCGAAGGTGAATACGACATCGGCGGTCTCGCCCGCCTCAAGGTACACCTTCTCGAAGCCCTTGAGCTCCTTCTTCGGGCGCGGCAGATAAGACTGCGCGTCGCTGATGTAGAGCTGGATGACCTCAGCGCCCGCGACCGCACCCGTATTGGTCACCGGAACGGTGACCTTCAAGCTGCCTCCATTCTTCATAGCGGAAGAGCTCAGGCGTGCCTGCCCGTACTCGAAAGTAGTGTAGCTCAGACCGTGGCCGAACGCGAAAAGCGGCTCTATGTCCTTCTCGTCGAACCAGCGGTAGCCCACGTAGATGCCCTCCTTGTAGAAATACTTGCCGTTATGCGAAAGGCTGTCGCCCTCGGCGTGCGCGGGCGAATCGGTCAGCCGCTTCGGGAAGGTGAACGGCAGCTTGCCGGAAGGGTTCACGTCGCCGAACAGCACGTCCGCGAGCGCCTCGCCCGCTTCGGAGCCCAGATACCAGGTCTGCAGAACCGAAGGCACGCTCGCCAGCCACGGCATAGCGACCGCATTGCCGCTAACGAGCGAGACTATGAGATTTTCATTGGCCGCGGCCAATGCCTCTATGACTTCGTTCTGTCCATACGGCAGGCTCAGGCTGTAGCGGTCCGCGCCCTCGCAGTCCTGGTGGTCGGACTTGTTCAGACCTCCGACGAAGATGACATAGTCCGCGCCGGCAGCTTCTCTGGCCGCTTCCGCGATGAGCTGCGCCGCGCTGCGGCTCTCGCGCAGGTCCTGACCTGTGGTGACACCGTTATAGGAGCCTCCCACATCGCCCACGTATCCTCTGACATACTTCACCTCGATGCCGTCCCTGGAGGCTCTGGCACGGATGCCCTCCAGAGGGGAAATCTCCCTTTTGACCTTGAGCGAGGACGACCCTCCGCCCACGGTCATCATCTTCACTGCGTTCTCGCCCACGACGAGAATCTTTTTCGCGTCCTTCCTTAAGGGAAGAATATCCGGATCATTCTTGAGCAGCACTATGCCTTCCCCGCCGATGCGGCGCGCCGCGGCATAATGGGCCTCCGAACAGAGGGAGCCGAAAGGCTTCTCCGTATTCATCGCAGTGCGGAAGATGAGTCTCAAGGCGTTGCGGACCTTGGCGTCGAGATCGGCCACCGGCAGTTCGCCGGAGCGGAGCTTCTTCAGATACGGCGTAGCCAGATAATAATTGTCATATGCCTTGGTGGCTCCCATCGTGAGTCCGTCCGTCCAGGTCCCGAACTCGAGGTCCAGACCCCCGTGCGCGGTCTCGTCCGTGGAATGCACACCTCCCCAGTCGGAGATCACGGCCCCGTCGAAGCCCCATTCATCCCTCAGAATCTTTTTCGTGAGCAGGGTGTCGGAGCAGACCCAGCTGCCCTTATAAAGGTTGTAGCTGCTCATTATCGACCACGCGCCGCCTTCCTGGACAGCCGCCTTGAAGGCCGGGAGATATATTTCATAGAGCGCCCGGTCATCGAGGTCCACGTCGATGGTATGGCGGTAGGCCTCTTCGTTGTTCAGAGCGAAGTGCTTCACGCAGGCGGCCACTCCGTTCTTCTGGAGCTCCTGTATGTAAGGGACTACCATCCGGGCGGAAAGGTAAGGGTCCTCGCCCATATATTCGAAATTGCGGCCGTTCAGCGGAGTCCTGTAGATGTTCACTCCCGGTCCCAGAAGCACATCCTTCTCGCGATAGCGGGCCTCCTCTCCTATGGACTTGCCGTAAAGGGCTGACATATCCCTGTTCCAGGTGGCCGCAAGCGCGGTGAGGGCCGGGT
>CAVKLO010000306.1:0-2539 GCA_963656985.1 Bulleidia sp.
CTGAAATCAATCACGAACCGCAACATATGGCGAGTAAACTTAAAAACACTATATTTGCAGTCTAATCACAGGCTGTCCTAAAAAGGGGAAGTTCACACAGATAAAGCACCGGGAAACGGTTCAGGTACTTGTCGAAATCAGGTCTGCCGCTGATCTTCAGCCCGTCGAACAGTTTCCGGGAATCGCAAGACCTGTCGTAATAGGCGTTGAGCATCTTCACGGCCACCGACTTGCCGAACCGGCGGGCACGGGTGATGCACATATACCGGTTTTCCGTCAGCATCATCGAGTTGACCTCTTCGATCAGCAGGCTCTTGTCCACAAAATTGGAATTGCGGACAGACGCGAAGCCGTCGTTGCCTTTATCTATGAAATTGCCCATAATTATTGTCGCTTATTTCCGGTTGTACGCCACGTTGAACTCCTTGCAGCGGCGCTCGGCCTGATTGAGAGAGTCGAGGCTGAAGCGGGAGACCTTCTCGTAGATGTCAAGACCGCGGCCGAGAGAGATTATCCAGCCGTTATCGAGATCAAGATACCTGTCGTGGTCAGCATTGAAGTCGTAACTGAACTCTATGCCGTGGGCCGCGAGGTCATCCTTGATGTCATCGAAGATGTCAATCATCTCCGGAATCTTCTCCTCGTCGTTCTGGGTGGAAAGGTGGATGGTCAATTCCTCAGGGGAGTCACAGTTCTTCCTCGCGCACTGGACGAACTCGAGGAAATTGGACACCTGATATGGGTAGCGGATGAACGGGTCCACGACCATTATCTTACGGGCGGTCTTGAGGTATGCCCCGAAGAGGCTGTCGTAGGAGACTCCCGTCTGGTTCATCCGGATGGTCGTGAGGGATGACACCAGCTGCGTGGACGATGCCCCGACGGCTGCAGTCGCCTTTTCCTGCATCGGTGCAGTTCCGTTTGACGCCGCGGCCTCCTGCACGGGGGCGGGGATTTCTCCGAAGTTCATCTCCTCAAGGGTGAGGACCCGGCGCTCCTCTCCGGTAGAGAGGATTTTATAGACGAACTTCGCCGGCTCGGCCTTGAACGTGTCGTCTATGATATAGAGCTGGTCTTTCACCCTCTTGCGGCATTCCGCAGCGAAGTCTATTATCTCGAGGGCCTCCGCTTCGGTGTAGTTGCCGTCGGGGTAGAGCAGCTTCAGCATACCGCTGAAAGTCTTGAGGATGGCGCGGTTGTCACGCTCCGAGAGCGACCCGTCGAACCTGACAAACCGCGACAACTCGCTTGAAAGGTCGAAGTCGCGCATCTCGTGGAGGATGGCGGCGATGTAATCGGTGATGAGACCGAAGCCCTGGCTGAACGAGTCCTTCTTGAGCATCCGGATTTCCCATCCTGGATTGTAGAGGTGGATGCGGTCGAGGAACGCTCCCTTGATGAAGGAGGTCGGGATGGACTCGAACAGGTGGGAGTTCCTCAGCATAAACGGCACCGTGTGCTTGGTGTTGCCGACGAAGCACATCGAGGCGGAAGCCTCGTGCGTGCCCTTGCCCCTGTTGAACTGCTTGTTCGCAAGGTAGTTCTGCATCGTGTCGATCAGGACGGCATCGACTGCGCGGCCTTTCTGCTGCTCGAACTCGTCCCAGGCGACGACATCCCAGTAGCCGACAAGGCCGAGTATCTCCCGGTTGCCGCTCATCTTCACGAAGAGACGGGCCGAGGTGACATCGCCGCCGCTGACAAGCACGCCGTATGGGGAGAGCTCCTCGAAGACGTGGGACTTCCCGGTGCCTTTAGGGCCAAGCTCCATAAAGTTGAAGTTGTTCTCTATCATAGGCAGCAGGCGGGCGAGCGTGATCATCTTCTCGCGCCTGTTAAGGTTCTCCGGGTTCAGACCCACCGTGTGTATGAGAAGGTCAATCCACTCGTCCGTCGTGAACCTGCCGCGCTGCGCCTTGTAGAACTCGAGGTCGATGTTCGCGACCTGGACGGGCTTGAGCTTCTGAATCTCCCAGCGCATCCGCACATCGTCTCCGGAGAGGTAGCCGATGGTCACTATGCTCCAGACCCCGTTGCCGGAGAGCAGCTTGCTGTTCCTCCGGACAATCTCGTCCGCGACCGGGACATTGGCGAGGTCGAGGTTCGCGAACGATGCGACATAACAGTCGCTCCTGTCGTTGAGAACGGCCGTGACCTTGTCTATGATGGTGAACGACCCGCGCTCACGGATCTTCCCCTTTATCTCCTCCGAGTCGGCACGGTTGATATAGTTGTCGCGGATAATCTTTTTCACCCGCTCCACTCCCTCGGCGATGATGGTCTCGTCGCCGGAGGCGCAGTGCTGGGCCAGGAGGTATTCAAGCACGAAGGTAGGCACAGGCTGGCCTCCTTTAACTTTGAAAGCCAGGTCCTTGCGAACCACCTTGCCCTCAAAGGCGTCGAGTATTTTCTCTTGAAGCGTCATATCAGAATTCGTCTCTGTCAATCAATGTGTTGTTGGTTACTTTCTTGCTGTCAAGCGGGTTGAGCGGATCCGCCGGATCCCAGACACGCAGCTCAAGCAGATTCGACGAGGTCG
>CAVKLO010000307.1:0-2520 GCA_963656985.1 Bulleidia sp.
GCGGAGTATGGACGCCACTGCGAATCTGATCTCATTACTCTGGACGAAGCGCTGCGGTCCGGCGATATCCTCGAATCTGTCCTCCTTTTCCTTGGTTATATACTTGACGCGCTCAGCCTTCAGCTTCGGGTCATTGCCGTTCACCCAGGTCAGCACGGCGTCGATTTTCACAAGATCTTCCATTGATTGTACGATTTATAAATGACTCTGCGGCTTGGTTTGTGGCCTTGCCGGGCACAAATATAATGCGTTCGCACGTATTTTCAATGGAAACGGCTTCTCAGAGCGCTTTTATCCAGGCTATCATCTCGGATAGGACTTCGGGAGAGAAGGTCTCCTCAATTTCCTTGTACTCGGAGAATTCGCCGGTGGTGCAGTGCTGGAACAGATGGTTCAGGCCTTCCTCGGCGCGGATGACGTTCCTTCTGTCGGCGGGGAGTCCCTCCCGGAGCGCCGCAAGGTTGCGCTCGCAGTCCACCTGGGTGTCTTTGCTGCCGTTCAGGGCCAGGACGGGGCAGCTGACCTCGGACAGGCTCCGCGACACGTCCAGCCCCAGGAAAAATTCCATATACGGGGTGCGCAGCTGCTGCACTGCCAGATTATAGTTCTGCTTCAAAGCGTCTGACAGGTCATAGTCCTCGACCGACGGAAGCGGCGAGCGGGACGTTATGGCCGCGAAAGTGTCTGAAAGAAGACGGGCGAATGACTCGACTTCAGCCTCGCTCAAGCCGGCGCTGCGATAGGCTCGCCTGTTCTGGGCGAGCAATGTCTCGGCTCCGGAGATGACCATCCCCGCAAGGCTTATGACGAAATCCGCCTGTCCCTCGGCCGCGAGCATAAGCGCGACGGTCCCGCCCTCGCTGTGCCCGATGATTCCGACATTGTCGAAACGGCTTCTCAGAAGTCTCACTCCGGCAAGGGCGTCGTTCTTCAGGTCCGCGGTCGTGCATAAGACGACGTCTCCCGTCGATTCCCCGAATCCCCGGTCATCGTAGCGGAGCGTCGCTATCCCCGCCTTCGCGAAAGCGTCGGCTATGACTGCGAAGGGCTTGTGGCTGAACATCTCCTCGTCCCGGTTCTGGAGACCGCTGCCCGTTACCATAATCAGCACCGGAGTATTCCGCCCGCAGTTCTCGGGGAGCGTCAGCGTCCCTTTCAGCACAGCGTCGCCGTTGGAGAAGGCCACTTCCTCGGTAGTGTATGGGAAAGGTCCGACGGGAGTCTGCGGCCGCCTGACGATGGGAGTCCCCGGCGTGAGCGTCAGCGGAAATGACAACCCGTACTGGGTGAAAGTGCCCGCGATGACCTTCCCGGCCCACAATCCCTGGAACGTGGCGCCGATCGCCGGCACATTCAGGGTGATCCCTCCCGTCGCGCCTCTGGAGACCTCGACCGGAATCTCCGCAGCACCCTGGTCCGGCACATCAAGCGTGGCGGATTCCTCCCCGAGGTGGAAGACGAGCGAAAGCTCCACCCCCGACACCTTCAGCTTTCCCGTCCAGTCGCCGGTCTGCGCATTCATAGAAAAGGCGGCCGTAACGGCCAATACAGCAGCTATGCAAGTCTTTTTCATAATCGGTTCTTTTTTTAGTGATTCTAAAAATAATACTGAATGTGTGGACAGAGTCCCGGATTCTCCAGCTCGAGCAGGGCTCTTTTGGCCGCAAGGCCGCCCGCGAAGCCGGTAAGCGAGCGGTCGCTTCCGATGACGCGGTGGCAGGGGATGATTATGCCTATGCAGTTGGCTCCTATGGCTTGAGCCGCCGCGCGTGCTCCGAGAGCGTTGCCTGTGAGCTGCGCGATTCGGGCGTATGTCCGTGTTTCTCCGTAAGGTATTTCGAGCAGTGATTGCCAGACCCGCATCTGGAAGGGGGTGCCGGCCATCTGCAGGGGGATGTCGAAAGAGCGGCGCGTGCCCGCGAAATACTCGTCCAGTTCCGCTCTCACACGCTCCAGCAGTGGGGATGCGCCTTCGCTGAATTCCGCTTTTACGCGCCCCGGTTGCGGAGTGCTCTCCTCGCTGAACTCCGCTTTCAGCAGACGCGCAAGACGGCGCAGACTTCTCTGCGCATAGTGCCCGGTATTCCAGTCGCAGAGGCACAGCCTGCCGCCCGCCTCCCCCAGAATCATCTCCCCGAGAGGGGAATGGTATGGTTCGATAATGACGTGCATTCCGGAAGCGGGGTCATTCGCCTTAGAAGACCGCCATCACAAATATATCCTTAATTCCGCAAAAAAAACAAAACTTTTTGACTGAAGTGTCTTGTTGCCGATAGATGAAGTCCTGTATTTTCGTCAACGAGACCTTCGGAGGTCTTTAAAGAGTCTTACTGCCTCCGTTGAGACCCTCTTAAGTGCGACTTTTTCAAGTGTGCCTCTGATGGACACTTGCGGACTTCAGTCTCCGCAGCAGACCGCCTTTTGCTAACGCACATTGCCAAAACCGGTTCGGAGGCACGAATGCGGAAGTCGGGGAGCAAGTCTGTGGATTTCCGGAGCGGCGGCGGAGGATGTCCGCAG
>CAVKLO010000308.1:0-2504 GCA_963656985.1 Bulleidia sp.
CTTCATACGGTTCTTCTGTTCCCTTCTAAATTTTGTTCTCTTAGGTTGTAACATCGCTGTATTACTTTAAATAATAAAATTCAGTTTACCCTAAATGGCTGAGGTTCAACTGGTTGGGTGGTTTTACCCCGAAATTTAGGACTGCAAAGTTAGTAAAAAAATCTGAATACAAAATTTTTTTCAGCTTTTTTCAGCAGATTTTCGACAGAAAAACTTATCAGTTAATTCGCGATTTTTCAAGCCGTTAGATTATGCGGTGAAAAACTTTTCCGCTCACTTTTCGACAGGCCCGCCTGTGCCCGATCTGACGCTGCGGAGCCGCCGCCGCACCATCATTTCCGGCGGCATCCTCCCACCCCCTGCGTCACACTCTTACCCGCCGATTACGCGAAGCTGCGCGGACGCAGCCAATGGCCGGTTTTTTGCGGGAGAAAGCCGGGGCTTGGAAAAATTGTCTATTTTTGCGCCTTGCAATATGAGTCTAAAAAAGTGGGGACATAGCCTCGCATTGGCCGGCCTGGCGGCCGCCGTGATGATGCTGACGGAGCCTTGCGCGGACGCGCAGCAACGCCTCAGCCGACGCGAACAGCGCCGTGCCGAGCGGGAGGAAGGTGTCCAGGAGTCTGCGGCGGAGCAGGTCAGACGGCAGTACAGGGACGAGCACTCCGCTCACGGGAAGCTGATGCCTTACTTCCTGGACGAGAAGGGCGACACGGTCTTCTACGACACGGTCCCGCCGGTCTGGTGCTTCGGCAAGGACAAGAGGATGAAGAAGAGCGACTGGAAGAAATACTACCGCCTCGTCTATAATTTCAATAAAGTCTATCCCTATGTGGCCGTCGGAGCGAAAATCTGCCACGAAGTGGACAGCACCATCGCGGCCCGGCAAATGGGCAGGATGCAGAAGGAGAAGTATATCCGAGGCTGGGAGAAACAGCTTCTGTCAGACTTCGAACCGATAGTCAGGGATATGACGGTCTCGCAGGGGCAGCTGCTCTGCCGCCTGGTGGACAGGGAGATCGGCAAGAGCACGTACAGCATACTCAAGGGATATACTAACTCGCTCACGGCCACATTCTATCAGGGAATCGGGAAGCTCTTCGGGCAGGACCTCAAGAGCCACTACGACCCCGAAGGCGCGGACCGCCAGACGGAGGAACTCATAACGATGTGGGAAAACGGAGAATTCGACTTCCTGTACTACTCCATATTTATGGTTATGCCTTCGCGCACCGAAGTCCCGTCGAAGTACAGGTAAGGCGAAGAGGAAATCCAGTCTTTCATAACCATAAAGCGCTGGCCCGAAGGCAGACGCATATCCACCCGCGTGTGCAGGTGCCCGAAAATGAAGCAGTCCACGCTGTGCGTTCGAGCATAGCTGACGGCCCATTTGTACAGCGGCTCGCTTTCTCCCCCGAACACATACTCCTCCCCTCGCGCGAGGCGGTTATGCCTCGACCAGCCGTAGCCCAGACGGAAAGCTATCCACGGATGCAGAAGCGAGAAAAGCCACTGCACGGGACGGCATCTGAACACCGCATTCATAAACTTGTAGCCGAGCATCCCCGGCCCCAGTCCGTCACCGTGCGCCAGACAGAACTTCACTCCGCCGTGCTCCACCTGCAGCGGGGTGCGCATCACCCTGATGCCCATAGACTCGAAATATCCGTAAGCCCAGATGTCGTGGTTTCCGATGAAGAACGTCACCTTCACGCCGGCGTCCATCAGATCCATCAGCGCGGCGAACACGCGCACATAGCCTTTGGGCACCACGTCTCGGTACTCGTACCAGAAATCCCAGATGTCCCCGAGCAGGTACAGAGCCTCCGTCTCCTGCGGAGGTATGCTGCGCAGAAAGCGCACGAAGCGCGTCTCGCGGTCCTTCGGATTGTTCAGATCCAGACCGAGATGCACGTCCGATGCGAAATAGACCCTTCTGCGTTCCACAACTACGGGTTAAAGCAGAGTGTAAATGACCACGGCGGCTCCGACGGCAAGGCAGTAGAGCGCGAACCATTTCAGCTTAGCCTTCTTCACTATCGCGATCATCACCTTGCAGGCGAACACGCCCGAAACGAAAGCTGAGAGAAAGCCGAGAAGCAAAGCTCCCGTCCCGACGGACGAAGCGGCCATATCGCCGCTCACCAGATCCAGAAGGGCTTCGCCCAATATGGGCACGAGCACCATAAGGAAGGAGAACTGGGCGATGTCCTCGCGGCGCACGCCGCAAAGCAGCCCCGTACTGATGGTGGTCCCCGAGCGAGACAGCCCCGGGACTACCGCAAACGCCTGGCTTATGCCTATGACCAGAGCCTGCAGGTAGGAAATGCCGCCGCGGGCGGCAGGTGCATCGGGACTTCTGCGTGCGGCGAAACGGTCCGAAAAGAAAAGCAGGCAGGATGTCACCAGCAGACCCGCACCCACGACCGCCAGAGACGAGAAGAGAGCCTCGACCTGATCCTTGAAGAATACGCCGACGATGAAAATGGGTATCATCGAGACGC
>CAVKLO010000309.1:0-2500 GCA_963656985.1 Bulleidia sp.
GTGTATCCCTGCTCTTTCAGCCCCGTGACGGTATGGACGGTGACCAGACCGTCGAAGCGCAGGGTTTCCGACACCGTCGATGACTCTTCGCACACGATCTCTATCGTCTTGGGGAGGCTGCTCGCGGGGAGTTTCCACCTCAGGGTGAGGGATCCTACTTCAGAAGAACGCGCCGCAAGGCTGTCCACTTTCGGAGAATAGGTCTGGTGCTCATCTATGTAGTGCCGGTAGTTGCTGTCCATCTTGTCACAGGAAGCGGCCAGAAAAGCACAGGAGAGAATGAGGATGAGATATTTTTTCATTTCGCTTGCAGATTAAAGATTGTCACTCACTATGCCGCCGTAAAGTTCTATCTCGGACAGCCCGCTGGCGGTACGCTTGGAGAGGTCCCAGTTCGAGGTGATGCGGATGCGGATGTAGCGGCAGTCCGGAGAAAGCTTCTGAAGTTCCCAGAGATGTCCCTCGCGGCCTATCTGCAGGCTCTCCTCGTCCGGGCCGGTGAAATCATATCCTCCGTTCCTGTCAGGGTAGTCGGAATCGCTGTAAACCTTGTTCACAGGAAGCGGACCCTCGGTCGTGTTCACGGCTATGTCGCAATGCTCGATGAGGAACCAGTCCGACATATCCATAGAACCGAAAAGTTTGAAAGACCTGATGTTTTCCGGCTCATAATAATATTCGGTCTGCGAAATGCCGCTTGTAAGCCAGACGCATTTGATGTCGTCCCAGCCATACCAGTAGGCGCGCTGCCAGGCCCTGATCCGGGAGATGTTGACGACCTGGTGCATATCGATCACTATGTCCATCTGGTCGGTGTCCCATTTCAGCTGTCCGCCCGACGCGTCGGCATTCGTCCCCGCATAACTGTTGTCGGTACCGCTTGCGGCCGTATCGATGACGCCGTCGAAGACCGCCGCATTACTGTTCTCGTAAACCTCCTTGAGAGTGGTGAGTTCGGGTACAAGTTCCCAGATGAAGGTCTTGTAGCCGTCCTCGTCCTCAGTATATTTCGGAATCGTGACCTCCTCCATAATCTCGAATTCGAAGCCCGTCCCCACATCGGCCTTGTTTCCGGACTGGTCCTCTATGGAATAAGTGAAGCTGTGATGTCCGGGGCTTATGTTCCTGATGTTGATGAACACATCTTCCTGTGAGGAACTTATATAGCGGGTCTCCGGACCGAGTTCGGAATCATAGGTCACCGCCACGTGCACCGGCTTGCCGCCTGTGAGCGCTCCCGAAGGATTGTGCCAGGTGACGGATATGCCTCCCATAATGGGACTGAACTCGATATTGTCCTTCACGATGTTTATATATGCCCTGGAAGGAGTGACCATCACGGTCTCGACCGGCGACTCCGCGCCGTTCTTGTCGATGCAGACAAGCTCGACCGGATACTGCCTGTTTTCATCCAGAAGTCCTGAGACTTCTATCCTGCAGTCGTAGATGCTGCACACGTTGAAGACGGACTTGCCTGCGGAATTCACATACGAGGCCTTCACATATTGGAGGTTGTTGTTCACGGGTGCCGTATATGTTATGACGGCGCCGCCGCTCACAGGTTCCCACTGCACGTCCGTGACTTTCCCGAGGTCTGTGGAAGGCTCCCTCACACAGGCCTGGAACGCGGCGGCGCAAGCCAATGCCAGAAGTATATGTTTGATATTCGTTTTCATTTGTTCTCTATAAAAAAGATGATTAATAACCCGGATTCTGGACAAGGTTCACGTTGTTCACAAGTTCATCGGTCGGAATCGGCCAGAGATAGTTTCGCTGTGAGAAAACGTGTCTCATATTCGTGAGTTCCGTCCTGGTGTAGAACTCTTCAGCCGAAGAGCCGTACATATTCCATATATTGATCCGGCTGTTGAAGCTGGTGCCCTTAAGCCAGCGGCGCACGTCGTCGTTGCGCTGTCCCTCGAACGCAAGTTCGATGGTACGTTCGCGCTGGATGATTTCGCGCATACCCTCCTTGGTAGTGTACCGGTCAGGGTGCAGCTTCGCTTTCGCCCAGGACTCCTCGACCGTCGGGACTCCGCTGCGGGAGCGGACTGCATTAACATATTTGAGGATATCGCTCCTGCGTTCGGTACCGTATGCCTCATTCAGGGCTTCCGCATAGCCGAGATAAAGATCTGCGAGGCGGATGATCGGCCACGGATAACGCGTGATGGTCCCGTTTCCCTTGGTGTCGGGATGCACCACCTTGCGGAGCATATAGCCGGAAATGGAATTGTCCGTGTCACCCTCGGTCTGACGGCCGTTGCGCTCCTGGAAACGGAGCTTGAGGTCATACAGAAGGCCGTAGCCGCGCACCCTCGAACGGTCGAAACCTATGGATGCATAGAAACGCGGTTCACGCCCGAGGTGCATCGCGACGGTCTGCTCTCCCGGAATGGCCACGGAGGAATAAGACTCGGGAATGTTCACTATGTCAAACCTGCCGTCATAGTCATAATCGGGATCCTCCTCCATAGGAAGTCCGTTCTCGGTATAGAAG
>CAVKLO010000310.1:0-2495 GCA_963656985.1 Bulleidia sp.
GGGCTATAGTAACCCGAATGACTGGATTCAAAAGGACGGAGTATTCGCCAAGGCATTCCCGATAGAGTGCAGCCGGGACATCACGGAGCTGGATGCCATTCTGTTATCTTCGGCCAGAAAAGACCGCCTTGTGGACATAAGCGGGAATTTTAACCGCAAAGGAGGCGGAAGCCCATTCGAGAAAGCCGGTATTATGATTGACGGCGTGGCCTACTCCATAGGGTCCGCACCCGTGTTCAATGGCGTTCCCATCTATCTGCGGGACTGTCTGGTGCGTGGCGCAGACCGTCCTGCGGATATTGACACGTTCTACATCCCGGAGGAACAGATTGACCGCTGGCACTATTTCAAGGGCGCAAAACGTGAAGAACGCACGAAAGCGGACGGCTTCAAATATTATTATACGGAGGGTGCAATGGACTTTCCGGACTCCATCGACAAGCCGGCCCGCACCATCATCACCTCCGAGGGCGGAAAAAGTCCGGACCGTTGTCGCCACGTCATAGAAGATGAAACAGGCAGACTTCGCCGGCTGACCCCCGTGGAATTGGAACACGTGAATATGTTCCCATCGAACTGGACAGAGCTCAAAGGTGTGGACAACGCCAAGCGGGCTTTTCTTATGGGGAATGCGCTGGTCTGCGGAATCGTCACAAGAGTCGGCGAAGAAATAAAGAGGAGAGTAAAGACCAAATGAAGAGATGGAGGCGGAGTGTATCGAGATGTGCAAGGTGAAGGCGAAGTGTACATCTCGATGTGTTTTTATACATCGAGATGTACGGGTAAAACGTTTTCCGCACATCTCGATGCACAGGATGGCACGGGGCGGACGCAGGGGAAGACGGGATTGCCGGTCGGGGCCGGCAATGACGTGAATAACAAGCCGGGAATGACGGGAAAAAGAATTGGTGTGTTTCGGGAACCGCTACGTGATGATGAAAAAAATATCTTCGTTTATTTCGGGAATCGCGAAAGTCTATTATTTTTGTAGCTGCCGGGCCCGGGAGACGGGCAGAGAAGCAGCATAATCGGGAATCACTGAAGCCAAGCACTTATACATAAACTTATGACCAGAACACTGACCACGATTGCGGCCCTGCTGATGAGCGCGGGGCTGTGGGCGCAGACCTTCACGGAGTGGAAGGACGCAAGCGTCAATGAACTGAACCGTGCGCCTATGCACAGCCACTATTTCGCCTACGGGAGCGAGGAGGAGGCCCTGAAAACTCCCGAACAGGCCTCGAACTATATGAGCCTGCACGGCCTGTGGAAATTCTGCTGGGTCCGCGATGCGGACGAGCGTCCTACGGACTTCTGGGGCAAGGACTTCAACGACAAGGGCTGGGATGACTTCGCAGTTCCCGGCATCTGGGAGATGAACGGCTACGGCGACCCTCTGTACCTGAACGTCGGCTATGCCTGGCGCAGCTGGTACGAAAACAATCCGCCGATACCGCCGACGAAAAACAACCACGTAGGCACCTACCGTCAGACCTTCACCGTCCCCGCCGAGTGGAAAGGCCGTGACATCTTCGTCCACTTCGGCTCGGTGACCTCCTGCATCTACCTATGGGTGAACGGCAGATTCGTCGGCTACAGCGAGGACAGCAAGCTCGAAGCCGAGTTCGACCTGACGAAATACCTGCGTCCGGGCGAGGAGAACCTCTTCGCGTTCCAGGTATTCCGCTGGTGCGACGGCACTTACCTCGAAGACCAGGACTTCTTCCGTCTGAGCGGCGTAGCCCGCGACAGCTATCTCTACGCCCGCCCGAAGCAGCGCATAGCGGACATCCGCGTGACGGCGGACCTCGATGAGAATTATAAGGACGGAAGCCTGAGCGTAAAGCTCAGTCTTCCGGTCAATTCCGAAGTGTCCCTCACTCTGGATGACGCCGGAGGAGAGCGCGTAGCCTCCACGAACGTAAGGGGCAGGGGCGAAGTCACCGCCATACTCGAAGTAGCCGACCCGCAGAAATGGACCGCGGAGACCCCGTACCTCTACAGGCTTACCGCGACTCTGAACGGCAGGGACGGCGTAAAGGAAGTGATCCCTGTGAACGTGGGCTTCCGCAAGGTGGAAATCCGCGACGCGCAGCTGCTCGTTAACGGACAGCCGGTACTGATAAAGGGGGCGAACCGCCACGAGATGGACCCGGACGGCGGATATCTCATCTCCCGCGAGCGTATGCTCCAGGACATCACCATACTGAAGAGGTTCAATTTCAACGCGGTCCGCACCTGCCACTACCCCGATGACAGCTACTTCTATGACCTCTGCGACCGCTACGGCATCTATATGGTGGCCGAGGCCAATGTGGAAAGCCACGGAATGGGCTACGGCGACAAGGCTCTCGCCAAGGACCCGCGCTTCGAGAACGCCATAACGGACCGCAACGCAAGGAACGTGGCCCGCAATTTCAACCATCCGTCCGTGATCGTCTGGTCTCTGGGCAACGAGGCCGGCTACGGCAGCAACTTCGACAAGGCCTACGATA
>CAVKLO010000311.1:0-2484 GCA_963656985.1 Bulleidia sp.
AAAAGCAGATGGTCTATTACCGGCAGAACATAGAGCGGCTCGAAAAGGAGGTCGAGGCCCTGAACGGCGACCGCGACAGTCTGGAGAAGTTCGCCCGCGAGAAGTTCTTTTTCGCGGCGCCCGGAGAAGATGTTTACTTGGTGACCCCAGATAAATAAACGCCTATGGCCAGAAGAAAAGTCCGCCGGAACTACGATTTCCTTTCGAAATACTCCTATTACACCCCGGGCCTGAAGGGGATGTTCGTGCTGCTCTGCCTTATGCTGGCAGGCGCACTGCTCGGAAACTGCGTTATGCTGGTCTGCCTGAGTTTTCCCGGCGGCGAACAGTTCACGGCCGAGTACGGAATGCTCCTCTCCTATCCCGTGATGTTCGTGCCCGCGATGATATACGCTTCGCTTAAAAGCAGTTCGGCCGCTCTCTTCGAGGAGGGCTACGCCCTCGACAAGGGCAGGTTCTCTCCTGTCGGAGCGCTTATGTGCAGCCTTATGGCCATACTCGGCACTTTGGCTTCTTCCATAGTAGCGGACGGGGCCGTGGGTCTGCTTCCTCCTATGCCGGAATGGCTGGAGCAGGCTCTTGATTCTCTCGTGAAGGGGGAACTGTGGGTGAACTTCCTCTGTGCGTCCATAATGGCTCCGGTATTCGAGGAGTGGCTATGCAGGGGGATGATTCTCCGGGGCCTGCTGAACTGCAGGCGCAGGGACAGGGCCGGAAATGAAGTGCGCGGCCTTAAGCCTTCCGTAGCCATCATCATCTCCGCCGCCTTCTTCGCCCTGATACACGCGAACCCTTGGCAGGCCATCGTGGCCTTCTCTCTCGGCTGCCTCTTCGGCTATGTCTATTACCGGACCGGTTCGCTGAAACTCACTATGCTGATGCACTTTACGAATAACACTTTCGCCCTGCTGTGCAGCAATCTTCCGGCTTTCGAGGAACTCGACACCTTGGCGCAGCTGCTCGGCACCGGCAGATACCTCGTGCTCTGCGCCGCCTGCATACTGATGATCGTTGTGGCGGTGCGCACATTCAGCAAGATAGCTCTGCTCCGCCCTCAAGGGAACTGCGCTCTCCTCGAAGAGCGGGACTGAGGACGTCAGAAAAAGACTCTCGCTTCTATAGAAGCAACAGCAGGGCGACGGAATAGAGACAGATGCCCTGAAGGCGGATGCGCCCCCGGCTGCTCCGGGTCATTGAATACTCCAGCGGAGCTTTTCGGGAGATGCTCTCCCACTTGTCCGCGGACGGCATATTCTTCTTCGCCCATTTCGCGATGATGTCCGCATCGTGCAGCCAGGTCACTCCTCCATTCGAGCGGTTCAGAGTCATAAGAGTCTTCCTGTCAGCCGAAAACGTCATATCCGCCAGATCCGCCGGAGCGGCCTGAATATCGCTCAGAAGCAGCACTGGGGTCATCCCGGAAAGCTGCACGGTCATAAAGAAATCCGAAATCCCTCCCCAGTCCTCCGGTCCGAGCTTCTCGGGCGAATAAGCGGAAACCGCCACCACATCCCCGTCCGTAAGCAGGTCAGTCTCGTATTCCCCCTCCGCATTGCGTATATGCAGCTGCACCGGCGAACCCGCATACCTGTCCTGATGCAGGCGGTTCAGGGTCTTGCCGATGAGTCTCCAGCTCTTGTCGGGAAGCCTGTCCTGCGAGAACATCCCCCTCTGAGCATTCTTCTCATATATGAAGAGGGTGTCCCGCAGGTCGTTCAGCTCCAGATCGTCATTCTCATCGGCGAGCGCCGCGCCCGGAGAGAAAGGCGTGAAATCCACGTAAGGCAGACTCGTGAGCGAAGTGTAGCCGAGAATGAGCACCGCTCCCGCGGTCAATGCGAAGGCGACCGCTTTGCCTTTCCGCTTCTCCCCGTCCAGATCCTTCACCGGCAGAAACGCCCCCGCCGCCAGAGCGCAGAGCAGCAGATTCTTCACCAGCGACTGCAGATGCGTAAGGTGGAACGCCTCGCCGAAACAGCCGCAGTCCATAGCCGGGTTGAAGATGACCAGCGCGAGTGTCACGAGCGTGAAGAAAGCGATAAGCGCACTCGTCAGAGCCGCGACAGCCTTTTTCCATAGGCCTGCGGCCAATGCCGCCCCGCACAGCGTCTCCGTGAGGCTGAGGATTACCCCGACCGCTTTCGAGGCCGGAATCAGAAACGGAAGCCCGAAAAAGCTGAAATACTCCTTTACTATGAGCGAAGTCCCCACGGGGTCCTGGAGTTTCAGCACTCCGGACATAAGGAACGCAAGCCCGATGACTATGGCGCAGAAGCGATGGAGAATCTGGCGGAATGATTTCATTTTCAGTTATCTGTCAAAGTTGAATTTCTTCTTCACCACATCCAGGAGCCTGGCGGAGATGACATCCTTGTGAGCCATACGCCCGTCTTCTCCGCTGCAGTCCACCACTGTGAAATTGCTGTCCCTGTCCTGCTGCTCAAGGTACATCTCGCGCACCCTCCTCTGGAAACTGATATCTGC
>CAVKLO010000312.1:0-2471 GCA_963656985.1 Bulleidia sp.
GCCTGCAAAAAAGAAGACGGCCCGGAAAAGGAAAAAACGGCGTATGTCTGGACCAAAGACGGTGGTCTGGATGCCTGCAGCGGAATTCTATTCAGTGACGGAAAAGAAGATTCTGACGGAAAGGATATCGGAAACGGCAATCAGGAATTCGTATTCACCGGGAAGCAGACGCTCGCCAAAGGCACGTACCATCTCAAGGGATGGGTCTATATTGCCGACGGGGCGGAACTCACCATCGAACCCGGCGCTGTCGTGAAAGGCGACAAGGCGACTATGGCGGCTCTCGTGGTGGAGCGCGGAGGTAAACTCATCGCACGCGGAACCCGGAACGAACCCATAGTATTCACCTCCGGACAGGAGGCCGGCTCCAGAAAATCGGGCGACTGGGGCGGAGTCATTCTCTGCGGAAAGGCCCGAAACAACCAGACCGAGATGATAATAGAGGGTGGCCCGCGCTCCAGACACGGAGGAGACGACGATAGCGACAATTCGGGAGTCCTGAGCTATGTCCGCATCGAGTTCGCCGGCTATCCTTTCAAGACCGACAAGGAAATAAACGGACTCACCCTCGGTTCGGTGGGCAGCGGTACACAGATTGACCACATCCAGGTCTCCTATTCCAACGATGACTCCATAGAATGGTTCGGCGGCTGCTCCAATGCTAAATACCTCATCGCCTGGAAGGGCTGGGATGACGATTTCGATACGGACAACGGGTTCTCCGGCACCTTGCAGTTCGCTCTTGCCGTCCGGGATTCACGTATAGCCGACGTTTCCCAGAGCAACGGTTTCGAGAGTGACAATTGCGCCGACGGCGCCGAGATTACACCCTTCACTTCCGCGACTTTCTCGAACGTGACATTCGTCGGCCCCGGAATTGACGCTTCTTTCGTGAACGATGCGGAGTACATAAACGGCGGCGCACTCTATCCGAATAACGGTTCCGCTCTCGGGAAGTTTCAGGCTGCAATGCAGATCCGCCGCAATTCCCGTCTGAACTGCATCAATTCCATCGCCGTGGGATATCCCGTCGGACTGATGCTGGACAATCAGAAAGGTGATACGCAGGGAGCCGCACAGCAGGGGCTGATGAAAATCGAGAACGTGTGGTTCGCCGGTATGGATGTCACCGGCAGCGATGCCAACAAATGCTATGAGGACGTGCTCGTGACCGGCTACGATGAAAGTTCCAAGCCTGTTTTTGACAAGACGCAGAAGTCTTTCTCCACTACATATTTCCTTGCTCAGAAAGGCAACAGGGTTCTCGACGGCTGGAGTTCGATACTCTCTTCCGACGGTTACACTCCGCTCGCCGGGAGCGCAGTCCTGAATGCGGCATCCTTCGAAGGCGCATCCTCCTCATTCACGGAAGTCAGCTTCATAGGAGCCCTCGGGACTTCTGAGAACTGGATGGACGGATGGACTGAATTCGATCCGGAAAACGCTGAATACTGATGACGTATACCTAAGTGATTACTACGTTGGACGGCGTTTTCGCTGAAGCTGCGCATTCCCGCCAGCTTCGGCGATTTCCGCAAAATAATACTATGTATCCTCGGGGAGGAGTTCGAAAAGCTTCATCGCCTGCCTGATGGTGGTTCAGCATAGTTTCGCCCCTGCTCGGTCTGCCGCGAAATAAAAAAGCTCACCGAAGTGAGCGAAAAATACGTAATTTTGTCACGGATTAGAAAATGACGGATATGAGAACACGACTGAGTATTGTCGCCGCAGCCTTGATAATGTCGGCTGTGGCGTGCCGGAGGAACGGAATCTGGTCAGAGTCTGAGAGAGAACTTATCTGCGGAGAAGGCGGAACGATGCGTGTGCTGACGGTTTACGACAGGCCGGACTCACTGGTGTTACGGACAAAGTGTACTGAAATCAGCGCCGGGGAACTGAGGAGCGATGAATATAGGATGCTGGCTGACAAGATGGTTGCGACGGTGACCTCTCCGGAAGAAGACGGAGTCGGAATCGCCGGCCCTCAGGTCGGAATATCACGCCGCATCGTGGCAGTGCAGAGATTCGATAAGGACTCAGAGCCGTTCGAGGTCTATCCGAATATCCGTGTCACCTGTCACAGGGGGGAAAAACAAGTCGGGCCGGAAGGATGTCTCAGCATCCCGGGAAAGCGAGGGGATGTCGCACGCTATCAAGACATCGATATTGCCTACACATCGGTCAGAACCCTACGTGATACTGCTGAAACCGTAAAAGGATTCACGGCGGTAATCTTCCAGCACGAGTGCGACCACCTCGATGGAATCCTCTACACGGACTATCCTGAAAGCGGGAGAACTCTTTCCGCTTTCGATGTCACGGAATAGTTTCGTTTCTTCGCATCCGCTATGTTTACTCTTTACACATTGACTTCCGACCTGCACAAGGAGTCTGCGTCCGAACCGGACCCGAGCGGAGATTGCCGGCCCCGCGTTTTGTCATTGCCGGCCCCGACCGGCAATCCCTTCGAG
>CAVKLO010000313.1:0-2470 GCA_963656985.1 Bulleidia sp.
GTCCCGGACAAGGACCAGATCGTCATATTCGAATGACTTTCTCACGAGAATCGTTTATGATACATCAGCCGCTGATGAATAATAGCCGAAGCCAGTTCAATGACCCTCAAAGTCAAGCATATTCGGTCATTAACTCTAGGGGGAATAAAGCGATATATGGGGCGTGGTATCCTTTATCGAACAGTCAGATCTATCTGATACCGAAACATTCCTGTAAATTCAGATTCGTCAGATTCCAGATCATTAAGACTTTTTCTGCTCAAGGCGAGAGCTTCTTCAATCATATCCTTCAAATCTTTGGTGACATCCATTTCCAGAATTGATTCCAGCTTTGAGATAGTCTCCTGCACTCCGGTATACTCTTCCCATCTTCTTCGTCTGCTCTCCAGCAAATCGTTGCGGTCATTAAGCCTGAGAATATCTATGGATGTTCTGCCTTTACGGCTTTCCTTGCCATCGGTGAGTCTCGGCTTGATAATGAAGCGCTCGAAGCAAATAGAGTCGCCGGGGTCGTTCTGAGCCGGATTTATCAGCAGCGGTACTTCTTTTGAAGCATCCCTCTTGCCGATGCTCCGCGCGTTCTCGTCTTCCAACGGGAAAAGATTCCTCTTGCATCCGGTGTTGCACTCGTCACAACTCAGCAGGAGGTTGTCCCAGTCGTATGCAAGCCAGTAATAGGCTGGTTTATGCAGCACTCCGTCAGCAGTGGCATAGCCGCCTTTCGGACGGAAGTGCTCCACCGCGCCATAGTCCCCGTTAAGGGACCTTTCGCAGTACGCGCATTTCCCGTGCTGCTCCCTTTTCAGCATCGTCTTGACGGTGGCGTGGGCATAGACCTTATTGTCGAACTCGAACTCCGTGGCGCCGGAATCAGCACTCGCATTCAGCTCGTCCGTAAGGGCCTTGCCCTTGCCGGATAGGATGTCCGGTCCGTCCTCGCTCTTCTGAATCCTGTACATAGCCTATTTTATGTCAAGCCGTTGTGCAATCTTGGAAATCAGCTCGCGGGAGCGGACCTGCTCCATAGTGTCCCCGAAAGCGATCTGTGACAGTTCCTTGTCGAGCGCCTTGAGCCTTTTGTTCTCGGCGTCGGTCCTGTCGTTTTTCATCAGCAGTTCCTTCTGCTCCTTAAGAGGGCCGTCCCACTGGGGGGAACGGGAGCTTTCAAGGCCGAAGAGCTCGCTGAGAAGAATCTGGCTTATGTCGTAGCCGGTGTATTCTCCGGTCTTGGCGGTGACGAAGCCCTCGTTCCTGAGGACGACAAACTGCGCCTTGTCCATCGCGCCGGACAGGATGATAGGACTGTGCGTGGACACGATGAACTGTATGTTCGGGAATGTCCTTGTCAGACTGTCTATTATTGTCCTCTGCCACTTGGGATGGAGGTGCAGGTCTATCTCGTCGATGAGCACGATGCCGCCGGTCAGAAGCTGGTCGTCGATGTCCGGATTGGCTTCGGCCATCCTGGACGCGATGTCGGCCACCATCGCCGTCATTATCTTGTATCCGTCGCTCATCTGCTCGATGCGGATCTGCCTGTTTTTCCCGTCTTCAAGCTTCTCGTCCATCACGAACCTGAGGGGATGAAGCAGCATCCTCGGGTTTGAGAACTTCTCGCCGACGAAACTTGCGAGCGCCCGCCTTACGGTTTCCAGCGACTTGTTCTTGTGATTCCAGTCCCTGAGTTTTTCCTTCTCGCGCCTCTCTTCGTCCTCCATCAGGTCAAACCATTCTATGAACTGTCTGAAGTTCGCGTTCGCCTCCAACGCTCCGGAGTATGCGTCCCACCTTGTGAACGCCTTTTTGAAATCACGTCTGCGTTCCGGGGCCTTTATCTGGCCGCGTCCCGTGCCGTAATAGGCCACGACGGGGAGGACGCACTCCTCCCCGTCGTTTATCCTCGCGATGAGCTGGTCGGCGTATGACCTCACGTTCTTGAGCACTCCGTCAGGAGCCTTCATCTTCCCCTGTCTGGTGCGCGAGATTTCCAGATCGCCGTTGTATGTGGTCCTGAAGGTCGCGCTGACCTGAAGATAGTCTCCGAAGTCCTCGTTCTCGTTGATATGGACATCGTAATCTGAGAACTGTTTGATGGACTGTCCCGGGAAGTTCGACGTGAACGTACTTATCTCGGCGGCTATGGCATCCAGCACGGATGACTTGCCGCTTCCGTTGTTTCCGACGAGTATCGTCACGTTCTTGTCCTCGGAAATGTCGATTGTCCCGAAATCCACTCCGAAGAGCCGGAAATTTCTCAGGGACAGTTGCTTGAGCCTTTTCATCGCAGTCGAATTATAATATTCACACAAATTTAGTAAAAATTAATCTTTACAGATACAGGAAGGCCGATTAAGTGACCGAATCTCAAAATCATGGCCGGTTTTAGCGTAAAAGCTCATACTCGTCGACTCCTATGATGACGGCCAGCCCGCCCCAGCTGCCGTGCAGCTGTCCGAGAGAGTCGATATGT
>CAVKLO010000314.1:0-2461 GCA_963656985.1 Bulleidia sp.
GAAACAATCTTGTAAATCCTTTCATCGGGCGCAAATTTATGTTTTAAATATATATATATCAAGGAGGGGGGAGCACTTTTTTACAAAAAAATATGAAATTTTAACAGGGGCTGATACTATTTTAGCGGGCGGAATAATTATTGCAGATTATTTGCTGATTTTTATATATTTGTCGGAGTTTATAGTATCACAATGCTTTTACGGATATGGACGGACTTGATGAATTATTCCCTCATTACGACCGGGACGGACTGGAACTGGTCCGGAAAGCGGCCGGGATTGCACAGGCCGCGCTTGCGGGTGACGTGCGCGGAGACGGAACCCCGTTCTTCGAACATCCATTGGGCGTAGCCCGCATAGTGAGCGACGAGATCGGACTGCCCGCCGAGTGCGTCGCGGCTGTCTTTCTGCACGAGGCCTCGCGCTTTCACCCCGATGTGCCGCTCGGGGGTTTCTCCTCCGATGTGCTCACTATGGTGGACGGACTGAACAAGATTTCCTCTATCAAGCCTAAGGACACGCGCCTCGAAGCGGAGAACTACAAGAAACTGATCGTGCAGTACTCCCGTGACCCCCGCGTGACCGTCATAAAGATCGCAGACCGTCTCGAGATTATGCGGAATCTGTCGCTCTTCCCGAAGGCGAACCGCGAGCGCAAGCAGCTGGAGACTCTTCTGCTCTATATCCCGCTCGCGCATCAGCTGGGGCTGTATAATATAAAGGGTGAGCTGGAGAACATCTGGTTCAAGTTCGCCGAACCGGAGCAGTACCGCCTCATCACGAACAAACTGAAGGCGGGCGAAATGGACCGCCGGAGACTCTCGGAGGAATTCATAAAGCCTCTTGAGCTCAAGCTTCAGGATGCCGGAATCAGCTATCATATGAAGGTCAGGACTAAGTCCGCTTATTCCATATATAAGAAGATGCTGGTGCAGAAAGTGCCTTTCGAGGGTGTGTACGATGTCTTCGCGATACGCCTCATCATAGATTGCGACTGCGACCTGAAGGCGGAGAGAGACCTCTGCTGGCAGGTGTACGGCTATGTCACCGAGGAGTACGAGGCGGACGAAAAAAGACTGCGTGACTGGGTGAGCCGTCCGAAGGCGAACGGCTACGAGTCTCTGCACATCACCGTGCGGAATCGCGACGGGGCCTATCTCGAAGTGCAGATACGCACGCGCAGGATGGATGACATCGCCGAGAATGGACACGCCGCGCACTGGTCATACAAGGGCATCCGCCACGAGCAGACGCTCGACAATTGGCTGACTTCCGTCCGCTGGGCCCTGGAACATCCCGGCGAGGCCGGCTCCGGCGACCTGCCGGAGCCGCCGGGCAAGGAGATATTCGTCTTCACCCCGACCGGCGAGCTGAAGATACTGCCGGCGGGATCCACGGTGCTCGACTTCGCTTTCAGGATACACTCGAACGTGGGAAGCCGCTGCACGGGTGCGAAAATAGGCGGCAAGGCGGTTTCCATCCGGGAGACTCTGCATACCGGAGATGTGGTGGAGATTATGACGGGCAGGAATCAGAAGCCGTCGCCTGACTGGCTGACCTGGGTCGTGACTTCCAAGGCCCGCAGCCGCATCAAGCACGAACTCAGCGAGATGGAGTTCCGCAAGGCGTCTGAAGGCAAGGGACTGCTCGAGCGCAGGCTGAAGAATTGGAAGCTGGAGCTTCCCGACGAGCTGCTTGCGGAGTATATGAAGAAGAGGCGCTACACGAGTCTGAATTCGTTCTATGCAGCTCTGGGAGAGGAGTCCCTGGATGTGAACGATGTAAAGGAATTCATACTCGAAAGCCGGAAGGAGCGCACGCAGAGCCAGGAGGAGGAAGTCCTCAGGGACAAGCAGTGGAAGGGAGGGGACACCGGAGGGGATGATATCCTCGTGCTGAACGCCAGGGACGTGAAGGGTCTGGACTACAAGATGGCGCGCTGCTGCAATCCCGTGCTCGGAGACGACGTGTTCGGCTTCGTGACCAGGGGCAAGGGCATCACCATCCACAGGATGTCCTGCCCGAACGCGTCGAGGCTTATGGACCGCTATCCCTACCGTATCCAGAAGGTCCGCTGGGCGGACACCCCGACCTCCACCGGCTTCCAGTGCACTCTGCGCATAACCGCCGAGCCGGAATACTCCGTCATCTCCAGGATAATGGAAGTCACGGCCGGATTCAAGGCATCCGTCCGTTCCTTCAATGTGAACCGGGACAACCGCAAATCCACCTACGAAATCACCGCCCGCATACTGGTGCCTTCGAATATGGAACTCGACAAGGTGATTTCCCAGGTTTCCTTGCTGAAGCACGTGATAAAAGTGAAAAGAATCTGAGTCTTTTCTTTGTGAATCATAATTATTTAACTACCTTTGCACGCCTTTGTGGCAGGCGTGCTTTTCAGTCTCGCCGCCCGGGCACGGAAATAATGTTTAACTACTTGTTTTGATTTACATTGACT
>CAVKLO010000315.1:0-2451 GCA_963656985.1 Bulleidia sp.
AGGGAAGATATATTGTCAGTATTGACATCTATACTCTCGATGGCGAGGGCCTCGTCATAGCTGATCGCTCCGTCGCCGTCCGTGTCGAAATTCGCGATGATGTAGGCCTCGAAGTTCTTGTCCTCGAAGAGAATGTACTTGCCGCTTTCGTCCATCTTGCACTCGAACGGAGCTATGCGGTAAAGCTGAGAGCGGCTCAGGCTGACATCGGTCTTGATGCTTTTCACTACATCCCCCTCATCGGTGTTGATTTTCAGCGAGAAGCCTTCCGGGTAGTTCTGGGCGGGTACGACGATATAGAAGTCGGTCGCCGTTCCCGAGAGGGCGACGGAAGGGCAGACGAGCTTCACGAAGCCGGTGCCGCTCTCCGACATATGCAGCTGCGGCGCGGAGGAGTCTGCAGTTATGGCAGCAGCTCCGGAAACCTTGATGCCGGCATCGTTAGGCAGGAAAGAGATGTGGTTCACTTTCAGGCTTCCGGTCATAGAAATCTTCAATACCGAACAGAGATTCCGAAAATTCAGACTGGTGTTTGAGCTGACCGCCACCATAGGGTAGGCCCCGTCCGCTATGTTTCCCTCTTTGTAGTTCTGTTCCTGAGGCAGGCTGACCGAGACGGTCTTTCCGGAGATGCTTTCGCAGATGGAGAAAGGATATACCGCCACGATGTCGCCGGTGAAGATGACCCCCTTGAATTCCCCGGTAGCAGTGCCCGCGCCGCCGGCCAGTCCGAACTCAGTGACGGCACTGCCGCCGTCGAACACTCCGATGGCGTCATTCTCGACCCACAGGGTCTTATATCTGCCTCCGTCAGGTCCCGAGAGCTGTGTGCGTGTATCGTAAGGCTGCTCTATGCTCGCCTTGAGGATGGTAATCTGTCCCTCGTCCACCATCTTCTCTTCCACGCAGGAAGTAAAGGCGAGAGCTATGCCGAGAGCCAAGGCTCCCATTATTATATGTGTCTTCATAACGTTCTAATTCAGAATTATTTCTCCACCGTCCATCGTGTCTTCGTTGCCTCCGCTGAAGGAGGAGCCGTCAGTAAATGTGAGCTTCAGCTCCGTGCCGACTGCCGCACTTGCGGCGTTGTCCACATAGTAGTTCCCGTAGCTGCCACTGCTTATGACGCTTCCGGAGCCGTAGGATTTGAGGACATAGACCAGAACACGGAGATTGCCCTTGTCCCATCCGGACGAGAGGGTCGCGCTATACTGCTTGCTCACGGTCTTGTTGTCAGCGGAAGTGGAGAAAGCGTCGCCCTTTATGTCGGAAACCGCAAGCCTCGCTATCCCGTCGTGGTGATAATTGTTCCCTCCGCCGTTCTGATAGCTTACGATTCCGTCCTCAAGCAGGACCACCGCGAGTTTGTAGTCTCCCTTTTCCTTTATGTAGAGCTTCACGTCCACACTGAGCTTGGTCCCGGAAACTGACGAAGTGAAGGAGATTCCGCTCCGGGTCGGGTAATTCGCTTCCGTCTCCTTAGCTGCATTGACTATCAGGGTAGAAGCATAATCGCTGCTATAATTTTGAATCAGTTTCCTATAGTCCACTATTCCTGTCGGGTATCCGGTGACGTTGAACACGCTGGCGAGCGTGGCCGTGCCGCTGAATGCCAGATTCGAGGAACTCGCGTGGAGATTCAGCACCTCGATTTTGTCAGGATATTTGCTCTGCGCCAGCCTGAAACTTTCAGCCATTATCGGACAGTATCCGCACCAGGTGGCGGTGAATCTCATTCCCAGCGACTTGTGATAGAAATCCTTGCCCGCCCAGGAAGAGGAGTCCTCCTCATCGTCGGCTTTGCCCGCAGCCTGCTTCACCGTGACAGGGATGCAGACCTCGTTGTCGTTGCAGAAGACGATCGTGCCTTCGCGGGCGGAGGCCGCCGTGTTAGCCTTGGCGCTGTATGTATAGGTGTCCACATTTCCGGAAGTGGACTTGCTCTTCTGCTCCACCCACTCCGGCTTGGAGTCTATCTTGTAGCCTATATTGCTCGTCACGTTTATGGTGAACTCTCCGCCTTCCGCCGCTACGTTCACCTCGCTCCTGTCGATGCTGAACACTACGTCAGCACCCTCCTGGGTGAGCTTCACGGTGGCGGTGGATTTCCCGTCGTCGGTGCTGAAGGTGACGGTCGCAGTCCGCGAGGCCGTTCCTGTGTTCTCCGCTGCGCTGATGCCGATGCTCGCGTCGCCGCTGCCCGAGGACTTGTCTATGGTAGCCCAGGACTCGCTCGAAGAGGCCTTCCACGAAGTGTTAGACTTGAGGCTCACGCTCTTCGATTCGCCCTTCGCGCTGAAACTCAGTTCGGTAGGGGAGACTGAAAGCGAAGCGTCCGCTGCCGCCTGCTTCACCGTGACAGGGATGCAGACCTCGTTGTCGTTGCAGAAGACGATGGCGCCTTCGCGTGCGGAGGACGCCGTGTTAGCCTTGGCGGTATATGTATAGGTG
>CAVKLO010000316.1:0-2428 GCA_963656985.1 Bulleidia sp.
GTTCTCGGTGGTGGCTCCGATGAGGGTTATGGTGCCGTCCTCGACGGCCCCCAGAAGAGCGTCCTGCTGGGCTTTGTTGAAACGGTGGATTTCGTCTATGAAAAGGACAGGGGCCGCGGCCTTGGAGAAGAGATTGCGGCTGCGGGCCTTGTCGATGACATCGCGCACATCCTTGACTCCCGCGCTGACGGCGGAGAGGGTGTAGAATTCTCGCTGAAGGCTTTCCGCCACTATCCTTGCGAGGGTGGTCTTGCCGACTCCCGGAGGACCCCAGAGTATGAAAGAGGAGAGGGCGCCGCTGTCGATCATATTCCTTATGATGCAGCCCTCACCCACCAGATGTCTCTGGCCGGCATAGCGGTCGAGACTGCGGGGCCTCATCCTCTCCGGCAGGGGAGGGAGAAGCCTCCCGGTCCTCACCCCCTCCGAACGCGGCGGAAGATTCCTCCCGGTCCCTATATCTGCTCTATCATCCGACATAGCTCTATCTTATATCCTCTTCTTTCTTACGCGACTTTTCCCACCATTGTCACCTTTAACCGTCCGTTCCGCAGTCCCTGAGCGGCCTTTTGCAGTTCAAAGACTGCGCTGAAACAGACTTCTGCCCGATAACTTGATTTTCAGTATATAAAACAATGATGTTTTAATACATAACATTAATGTTAGGTCGTTTTGGAGCCTCAGCAGCCCCGTCTTTACCCTGCTCGGGCACAAAAATACTTCATTATTTCCCTTTTTCAAAGCCGTGCGGCAATTCATTTTCCGTCACTAATTCCTATCTTCGCGGAATATGAACAAGCGCACAGCCCTCATATTCTTCCTTACCCTTCTCGCGGGCCTTTCCGCATCTTCGGCACTCTATGCCCAGGATACGGCCGGCCGTGAGACCCGGGACAGGTTCGCCGCGCTCAGGGAAAAGTTCGCGCTGGACAGGGAGAAGCTCCATCACGTCGAGACAGGTACGATGCATTCGCCGAAATCGCTCGGCCTTACTGTCGAGCTTCCGGACGATGACTATGACGCCTCCGACCTTTTCACGCTTCTGGCCGATATGCACGGCCTGTGGGACGGCACGCGCCCGATGCCGGGCATCAAGCTCAGCTACGTCAGGAATGTCACCCTCAAGGAATTCCGTCTGGACGACTGCATCGAAGCCTCCTTCTATACCGGTCCTGGCGTCATAGCCGGAGCGGTCCGCGACTCGGACAAGCCTTTCGGCTTTATGGCCGGCCTCACCGGAGATGTCGGCGTCAGACTGTTCTTTCCGAACCGGATAGCGCTCTACTTCGAATTCGGTATGGACATCGCACTTTTCATAAGCTCCCATCCATACACTTCCGGGGTAGATATGTCATACTACCGCTCCGGCCTTAAGAATTTCTTCTACCCGCAGCTCAGAATAGCCTACAGTCTCAGATGAACAGCTTTTGCAGATACCTTTCTTTCCTTGTTTCCGCAGCGGGCCTGATTCTCTCCGCTGCGTCCTCCGCTTCAGCCGCTTCTCCCGATGGAAGCAGGGGAAAGGTGAACCGCCTCGTCTTCGGGACTGAATGGGGCTACACCTCCAGCCTCTTCAATATCTTCCATAACAATTACCTCTCTCCCGAAGGTATGCGCGTGGACGACAAGGGGGTTGACTTCGATTATTCTTCCAACGGGCACGTTCTTGCGGGTGTCAGCTACGCCTTCGCCCGGAAGTACGAGGCCGGACTGTATCTCGGCTTCATAGGAGTGGCCCAGGACCGGAGAATGGTTCCGCTGAGCCTCAGGGGCACATACTATTTCGATTCCTATCTCACGGACGGCTGGCTGGCCTTTATCGATGCGGGTCCAGCATTCGGGAATGACCGCAAGATTACGCTCATCGGGAAGGCGGGAGGCGGATACCGCCTCAAGCTCAGTGCGCATTTCTGTCTGGACTTCCTCCTCTCCTTCCATATCTGCAGCGACCATCCGAAACTCTTCTATTCCGACGACAGCCAGATCACCGGAGACAACCTCCGCCGCAGCGACTCCACCTACGGCGGCCTCAACTTCTCCCTCGCCCTCCGCTTCTGATTTAGAAACCTTTAAAAAGTAACCTGCATCATCTGAATCTGACGCAGTTTATTCTTTTCAAGTTTCTAAGTCGGTTAAAGTTTCCAGTAATCTGACCATTTCTGCCGGAGTGATAACGAATTTTAGGGCGGGAAAGTGCCTGATGTTTCCAGTCACAAGGTAGGAGTCTTCCTTTGAGAGTGCCACCTCATAGAAGGTGATGTCCTTAGGGTCCGGGAAGTCGATACCATTTGCTGGGGTTCTGTCCAGAGATAAACCATCGGTTGTGATGGCCTTCAGAACGGTATCAATAAGGGAAGGTGCGAGATGAAACTTTGCTCTCGAGAGAACCGTCCTGTATTCGTCCAGAATATCATCATTATACAGAGGA
>CAVKLO010000317.1:0-2426 GCA_963656985.1 Bulleidia sp.
GTGGCCTTCTCCGAAGTAGTCCTTGAGATAGTATGTGGTCTCCGTGCCTTCCTCCACTTCTTCATCCTCTTTTTCCGGCAGATAGGAGGCGTCATAGCGGAGCTGGGACTCGAACACCTCAGGAGTGGTGTCTTCATCGCTGGAGAAGAATTCGGACGCGGCAGTTCCGTCATACAGCGGGCTGGAAGCTCCGATGTACTTGTCTCCGTTATAGTCTATGGTGCGGACGAAGCCTTCGGCTATGGCATAGTCTTTATCTCCGCCGAACTGATATCCATAACCGAACTTGTCGCCGGATTCCTCCTTAGGTCCGTACGTAAAGTAGCTTGCCAGATAGAACCCGCCGTTGCCGTCATAGTACGGACGCTCCTCGCCGAGCCTCGGATACAGCCACTCGACTCCGCCATTTTCGGCAAGCCAGTCGGCTCCGTAGTACATCGTGTAGAAGCCCTCGGCATCTGCGGCATAGACCTTGAGGCCGGACGAATTCGTCCATCCCATATACTGCAGAGGGACTGACAGATAATTCGTCTTCTTGTCCCAGTAGAAGTAGTAATTCTGGGCCTTGGCATCACCGCTGGTGTCCCAGCAGTTCTCGATGTAGCAGTACCACACGTCATTGCCGAGATCCTGATAGTACATATTCTCGACTTCGTCCTCTCCCCACCAAACTTCATACACGTGCACTTTCCCGGACTTCGACCCGTCATCGCCGGTCCACTTGTTCCAGGCGGCCGGAATGGAAACGGTGAAGTCATATTTGCTCACGCCGTAAGGGGTGGTCTGGTCGCCCAGAGTGATGGATACCGGATATTCCTTTTCGGCCTCGACCTTGTCGATGTCATAGGCGAAATTGATTTTGGCATCCGTGGAACCGGCGCTGAAAGTTACGGAAGACGGAACGGTGAACATCGCGTCAGCGGAAACCGTAAGCGGAACTGTCATCTGCTCGGTACCGTCCACACGCTTCACGGCGATGGAAAAGCTTCCATCATAGTCCTTAAGGTTGTAGGAAGTCTCCAGGTCGCTCGGGAAATAAACTTCGGCGTTGCCGACAGCGTCGGCTTTCTTGTATTCCGGAGCCTCCTCCACGCAGGCGGTCGGGCTCAGAAGAGCCGCGAAGGCCAGCGCCGCGAATAATTTGTTGTATATAGTCTTCATAATGTCTGATCTTTATCTTTGATTACGCTTCCGGGCTTATCTTCTGTGAAGGGTCCGGGTTGTTGTAGCCTTCGAGTGCGGGGTTGTTGCTGACCTCGCTGTTCGGAATCACGTAGTTCCAGTTAGGCTTGATGCCCTCGGCATTGAGATAGAAATATGAACCCGGCGCGTTAGTCCCCTCGTAATACTGCAGGGTGCCCGCCTGCATTCTCTTGGCGTCGAAGAACGCGATGCCCTCGCCCCAGAACTCGACCCTCTTCTGGAAGAGAATCTCATCCTCGAAAGCGGCCTCGCTCTTGAAGATGCAGGTGTAATCCGGCTGACGGTACTTGGAAACGAAAGCCTGGAGGGCCGCAGCTCCTGCGGCGAGGTCGCCCTGGAGTCCCTTGGCCTCGGCCTCGATGTAGTACATCTCCTCGACCCTCATAAGAGGGACGTCGCACACTCCGCCGATGGAATATGTCTTGTAGTCGCCTCCCACGCAGCGGAACTTGAGGGAGGTGTATGCAGGAAGCTCCTCCACCCATTCCTTGTCGCGGCAGGTCTTGTAGTCGTAGTAGTCGTACTTGAGAGGGTCCAGCCAGCTGTGCTTGCGGAAGTCCGTGTCCGGAATCCTGTCGTAGATCCAGCGGTTGATGCCCGGGATGGTGAGGGAGGAATACCCCCAGTCGGCCTCGGCGGCCGCCCAGCCTATCCAGTTGCAGAGGTTGCCCATATTCTCGGCCGAGTAGGAGATGTACCACATCCAGGCGGAGTTCGCCGTGTTGAACCCGGTGTTCGGGTCCTCCCACTGGGCCTGGGTCAGAGGCGTGGCCCCGGAGGCGTCGATGGCCATACGGGCGTACTTCTCGGCATTAGCGTACTGCTTGTCGGACATATAGACCTTGGCCTTCAGTCCATAGACCACCGCGACGGACGGGTAGTGGAGGTCTGTCACCGCGTAGTCCTTCAGGTACTCCTCGGCCTTGTCGAGGTCGGAGAGGATGAACTTCACCATCTCGTCGTGGGTCACGCGGGGGTTGTTCTTGCCCTCCTCCTCGGTGGTCTGGTCGGTGATGATAGGGACGGTGAGGCCCTGGACCTTGGTGCAGTCGGTGTACTTGTTGAGCACCGGCTCGTACATATTCATCAGATGGTAGTAGTCGAAAGCCCTGTAGGCGTATCCCATACCGAGGTACGCGAGCTGGGCCGCGTTGGCGTTCTCGGGATCGACGGCCTTGATGATGTCGTTCGCCGACTTCACGAACATATAGAGCGTGCGCCAA
>CAVKLO010000318.1:0-2408 GCA_963656985.1 Bulleidia sp.
GAATACCCAGCCCGTGTTCGTGGCCATAATGCTCTTTCTGCAGTTCAACAGAATCTCCCCGCACGACCTGAAGATAACGCGCTGGCATTTCGGCCTGCTCGCCTTCCAGCTCGTCAGCTTCGCAGTGACTGCCGCATTGGCCGCAGGCCTGCCGGAAGGAGAAATGAAGATTCTGGCGGAGTGCGCGATGCTGTGCTTCATCTGTCCGACTGCGGCTGCGGCGGGGGTGATTACCGACAAGCTCGGCGGAAGTCTCTCGGACACCGTGACTTACGTAGTGATGATAAATGTTGCGGCCACGATTTTCATCCCGCTCGCGATTCCTATCGTGAAAGATACTGCCGATATGGGCTTCATCCAGTACGTACTGGCCATCGGAGGACGGATATTCCCTCTGCTGGTGCTTCCGCTGCTGCTGGCCTGGGCGATCCGTTACGGCTGGAGGAAGCTGCAGCGCAAACTGATGAGATACACGCACTGGGCGTTCTATTTCTGGGGAGTTTCGCTCTGCCTGTCGATCTATCTCGCGACCCGCGCGACCGTGCTCAGCGGCATTCCTCTCTGGACAGCTATCGCCATCGGAGTCATCTCGCTGGCCGCCTGCCTGCTTCAGTTCCGGTTCGGGCACCGCATCGCCCGCAGGGGAGGACATTCCGACTCCATAACCGCCGGCCAGGCTCTCGGGCAGAAGAATTCGGGCTTTCTCATCTGGGTGGGCTATTCGTTCCTTACTCCAGTAACCTCCGTAGCCGGAGGCTTGTATGCCATCTGGCAGAATCTCGTGAATTCGATGGAACTCTTCGAGCAGAAAAAACATCCGGAAAAAACGGCATCGTCCGGTAATTTCTAAAAAAACGACTTATGAGAAAATTGCTTTCCCTCGCCCTCGCCGCACTTCTGTGCATCAGCTGTTCGCAGCAGTACAATTCCGCATACCTGCTTTCAGGCGGTATGAAACTCGCGCAGGCCGCAGCGCTTACGGACGCGCAGATCCAGGCTTATGTCGGCCAGTACATTCAGCAGCTCGACGCGCAGAGCACGGTTCTGCCCGAGAGCGACGCGTATGTGCAGCGGGTGCGCAGGATGACCTCCGCTTTCACGAGCGTCGATGGCACTCCGCTGAATTTCAAGGTCTATAAGACCGATGAAGTCAATGCTTTCGCCTGCGCCGACGGAAGCGTGCGCATCTACACCGGACTTCTGGACGCGATGACGGACGACGAGGTGCTGGGAGTGGTGGGGCACGAAATCGGGCACGTGGCCCTCAAGCATTCGAAGAAGCAGTTCCAGGAGGCTCTGATGAGTTCTGCCCTGCGCGATGCCGTGATTTCGACGGGCGGGACCGTCGCGGTGCTGACGTCCTCGCAGCTTGGAGACCTCGCGGAGACGCTGCTGAGCGCCGGTTTTTCGCGTAAGCAGGAGACCCAGGCGGATGACTACGGATACGAGTTTCTGAAAGCCGCCGGAAAGAACCCTTGGGCGATGGCAATGGCGTTCGAGGAGCTGCAGAAACTCTCGGGCAGCAGCACAGCGAGCGGCACGCAGGGAGTCTCCGGCATCTCCGTGAGCGACCTCTTCTCCACCCATCCCGCCACCTCCGACCGCATTCAGCGTATGGCGTCCAAGGCCGCCAAGGACGGCTACACGCGCCCGGCGAAGTAGAGAAATCCCAGCTCATCACTTAGAATGAGATTGGACGGCCCGGCGGGCCGTCCAATCCTGTTTCTGTGACTTCTCCGCACGAGGCGGGAGAGTCCCGACACTGCCCGAAGAAGCTACTTCACTTTCTTCATCACGTAGCAGAAGCCGAACATATCGGGTTCGAAGCCGTCCCACCAGTTCTCGAGGAACGGCGGCTGGTCGTAGTCCTTGGTGATCAGCCAGAGGTTCCCGTCCTCGTCGAAGCGCATAGCGACTGCGCCCTTGCCGATGGTCTCGCTGTCCGCCGAGAACGCGCGGTTGCATTTGGAAAGTTCGAAATAGGTCAGGTAAATCTCCTCCATCGTCCACATATAAGGCTCATAGGTGCAGTAATCCCCTATCTTCTCGGAGTAAGCAGCCATATTTATAGGGGCGCAGTAGCTGAGTTCACACTCCCTGAGATAATTGCCCAGATCGCCCTTCATCTCTCCCGGCACGAGCTTGAGAACGCCGTCCTCCACGGAGAAAGTAATCTGATAGCCCTCATTGTGGGTAGGCATAAGGTCCGGATCGTCATCCATCTCCATAGCGAAATACTCCCACTCCTCAAGTCCCGGAACCTCGACGAACTCCCAGGTGCCGGCAAGCTGCGAGAAACGCAGGACACCCTTCACCGTGACGGTCTCGGAGACATTGTTTCCGGCATAGAAACGTGCGCTGAGCTTGCTCTCGTCCACCTTGACCACGACAGCCTTGTCGCTTCCGAC
>CAVKLO010000319.1:0-2387 GCA_963656985.1 Bulleidia sp.
GTGTAATACCACGGCATCCAATCCAGCTTCAGAGGCAGAATGACTTGTATGTAGAGTCTCGATGGCACGATATGCAAAAATAGTAATAATCCCGTAGAAGCACTGTCTTAAGCCGGAGCCGGGCCGCAACGGACGGGGAGGCTCTCAGACTTACTGCAGTTTCAGAATCCGGGCAGTTTCCGCGCGGAGCCATTCGATGTCTTCCGTGCGGCTGCAGTATCGCGAGGGGATGTCGCGGCAGTGCCGGCCCTTGTAAATCAGCCCGCTGCCCGCTGCGGAACCGAAATCCAGCAGAGCCCTTACCGCAGGGGTGGCCCCTTTCTCCGGGCTGTTGCAGAAAGGCCTGAAAATTACGTCGGTAAGCGGGTCGAACCAGCGGTGCAGCCGTATCATCTCCGTATTCACGATGCCAGGGTCCGCGACATTCACGCGAAGAGCGCAGCTCCGCCCGAGCGAGATACTGAAGAACATCAGCGCGAGTTTCGAAGTCGAATAGGAACCCAGCTGCGAAAAGCACTTCCTGTCGGGAACGAAGAGGTCGCGGCCGAAGCGGGCGGCCTCGCAGGAGAGCGAAACCATATTCAGCACCCCGTCCCTGATCTGCGGCAGCAGCAGATGCGTCAGCAGACAGGGCGCGAGATAATTCACCGCCAGCGTCCGCTCGAAGCCGTCTGCGGACAGCGAGAAGTGCCGCTCCATTGTCCCGGCGTTGTTGAAAAGCGCGGAAATCTCCACTCCGCGCAGACTTCCGGCAAATTCGCGGACGGAGTCCAATACGCTCAGTTCCAGATGCCTGACCATTATCTGCGCATCCGGGACTTCGTCCAATATCTTCTTTCTCACCGCCTCCGCTTTCTCCAGGTTCCGGCAGGCCATAATGAGTGGCCTGCCCGTGCGCGCAAGCGCCGCACAGGCGGCGGAACCCATCGCTCCGCTCGCACCGGTAATTATGGTATATTTCTCAGACATAAGAACTTGTAACCGCCTCGGCGCGTTCGACCTCCCGTTCGAGCTTCCGGGGCAGATTCTTGACGCAGCTGTGGCAACGCATTTCGAGTGTGTACATACGCCCGATGCAGTAATTCGAGTGCCCACACCCGCTGCGGCAGATTTCACCGCTGCGCAGCTTGTTCACGAAATCCGTGTCCCTTATCAGTGCCCGTGCCATCTGGAAGGCTATGAAGCCCTCGTCCAGCACCTGCTCCATCTGTTCGCGGTCCGTCATACCTCCTACATATATGAGAGGGAGGGACAGATGGGCGCGGAAAACCTTCGCGTCCTCCAGCAGATACGCATTTCGGTACGGGACTGTCGGAATCATCTTGCGTCCCGCGATAGCGAGACCGGCCTTCAGCCACCAGAACTTCCACGGGTCCATATAGTGGGCGAGGGTCTTCAGCGGCATAGCCCCGCGCATCACAGCCATAGGGGCCTTGCTCACAAAGCCGGCACTGAGCACCAGCGCGTGCACCCCCAGCCTCTCCAGCTCCCGGGCCTCTTCCAGACACTCCTCCCTCTGCATACCGCCCTTGAAGCCGTCGTACATATTCACTTTCACCACTACCCCCATATCGTCCCGGGCCTCGCGCATCACCCTTTCGATGACCATACGCATAAAGCGCATCCTGTTCTGCAGGCTTCCGCCGAACTCGTCCCGGCGGTGATTCGTGTAAGGGGAGAGGAACTGGCTGATGAGATAGCCGTGCCCGGCGTGAATCTCCACGCAGTCGAAGCCCGCGAGCCTGGAGAGATCCACGGCCTTGCCGAAATCCTCCACGATGGCATAAATCTCCTCCTTTCGCAGCCCCCTTACGAAGGTGGGGGAGTAGAGATTGAATCCGCCCGAGGCCCCCACAGGCGTGCAGCCGCAGGTGTAACGGTGCGTCATATTGCCGCAATGCCCGAGCTGGATGGAGGCTTTCGCCCCTTCCGCGTGCACCGCATCGGTCAGCTTGCGAAGCTCGGGGACTATCTCCTCGCGCATCCACAGCTGTCCGTCGAATGAAAGCCCCGATCGGGACACCGCCGCGTATGCCACGGTCGTCATCCCGACGCCTCCCCGGGCGACGGCCACGTGATAGTCGAAGAGGTCCCGGGAGGGACTGTTTCCGTAGGCCATATTCTCGAAGGCTGCGGAACGGATGGTGCGGTTACGCAGCTGCACAGGGCCTATCCTGCAGGGAGTGAATATCTTGGATTCCATATGTCAATAGATGAAAGGTATCAGACATTTGATTTTCTTGCCGTCGAATTCGTCTCCGAATTCCTGCTCGTAGCGGCTGTGGATGCGTGCGGCCCGAGGACAGAGGTTCGCGAAAGTCCAGAGAGCGAACACCGCTCCCGCCCAGGACCAGGTCAGAATCGCGAAGCCGATCCATTCCAGAAGC
>CAVKLO010000320.1:0-2385 GCA_963656985.1 Bulleidia sp.
CCTCAAGGACCGGGAGATTCTGAAGGGTCTGGAGGCCATTCAGGAGAGTCTCGGCGAGCGTCTGGACGAGGTGGCGTACTACGACTACAAGTTCACGGCGAGCGTCAACCTGAAGAGCGGCAAGGCCAATTACAACGACTATTTCTGCGCTATCACTCCGGACGGCAAGGTGCTCGGCATCAGCTCGGACCAGAACGCCATCCATAAGGGTACCTCCTCTGTGATACCGGGTTACAAGGCTCTGCTCGAGCTTTCCGACGCGGAGGAAGTGAAACTTGCGAAGGATCTGGACTGATACTCCTATAAACTTTTATACGGCGGAACTTCTCCGGAGTCTATGAGCCTCCGGAGCACTTCCGGCCAATCCTCCTCTCCGAAGCGGTCCGCGAAAGCCACCTTCAGATCGCTGAGCGAGTATTGGCCGTCCAGGCCGGCGATGACAGCTTTTAGCCGCTGCGCAATGCTCCTGCGGGCGGTTTTCCGTTTGCGGCAGACATCGCAGCCCCCGCAGTCGGAGCTTTCCTCCTGTCCGAAATAGGCGAGCAGGTAGCGCGAGCGGCAGGTGTCCTCCTCCGTCGCGTAGTCGCGCATTGCGCTGAGCCGCCGGTGGAAGTTCTCCCGCAGCGTTGCGTACTTCTTAGGGCTGAGCTGCAGGTCGCCAGGGCGGATGCGGTCGTGGTGAAGGCGTATGACATCCGAGCGCGTCTGCGGGATGTAGCGGACGAGGTGCTCCAGACTGAGGTGGTAGAGCTCCTCGCGCAGCATCCCCACGTTCAGCCCGCAGGCCGCGGCGATCCGCTCCTCGTCGATGGATGCCGCGAAGGAGAAGATGCCGGGGTATGAGCGCATCAGGGCTTCGAGCACGGAAGCCATCTTCCCCGAGGGCAACTCAATGTCGTAGAGGTCTTTGCGCTCCGCTTCAATCTTAATTCTGGTGGGGATGTCCACATCTTCGCTGAAGGAGATGTGCTCTTCGCGCTCCAGATACTTCACGGCGTAGTGCACCGCCGGCCTGTTCAGGCCGAAATGGCGGCAGAATTCGTCCAGCTCGAATCTCAGCTCCCTGCCTTTTCCGGTCTCGTAGGTGATTCCGAAGAAAATGTGCAGCTTCTGATAGATGTCCGCGATGAAGTCCAGCGAAGGGAAGCTGACCCGCTCTATCTGGCTGAGCCGCTGCAGATCCGTGCCGTTCCAGAGCAGCACGGCGTAAGACTTCAGGCCGTCCCGGCCTGCGCGGCCCGCTTCCTGGAAGTACGCCTCGGGACTTTCCGGCAGGTCCATATGCAGTACAAGGCGTACGTCAGGCTTGTCGATGCCCATACCGAAGGCGTTGGTACACACCATAATACGTGTCTCTCCTCTCTTCCAGTCCGCCTGCCGCGCACTCCGCGTCGCGCTGTCGAGGCCCGCGTGGTAGAAGGACGCGCTCTCCCCGTTCGCCCGCAGGAAAGCGGCGATCTCCTCGCACTTGCGGCGGTTGCGCATATAGATGATGCCCGTCCCCGGCACCGCGCGGCAGATGTTCAGCATCTGCGCATATTTGTCGTCCGCTTTGCGGACAATATAGCATAGGTTTTCTCTTTCGAATCCGCTTTTCAGCAGCGTGAAGCCGGGTGCGGCCGGGTGGGGGGATGTGTTCTCCGCCGGTGTGGCCGATGCTCGCCGCTGCGGTTCTGTGCTCTCCGCCGACTGCCCCTCATTTTCAGCTTGCCGCAGCGGCCCAACCCTTTCCGCTTGCCGCTCACCGACCGCTGCGGCAGGCCGCGGCGGAGTCGCTGTCGGCATTGCCCGCTGTGGGCGGGCGAGTTTTTCCATTATGTCCCCGCAGACTTGCGGAGTGGCGGTGGCTGTGAGGGCAATCACGCTCGCGTCCAGACGCTCGCGCAGCTTTCCTATCGTCAGATAGTCCGGCCTGAAATCATAGCCCCACTGCGAGATGCAGTGCGCTTCGTCCACGACTATGTAGTTCACGTCCAGCACCTCCAGATAGGAGTTGAACAGACGCGTGGAGAGCCTTTCGGGAGAGATGTACAGAAACTTGAAGTCACCGTAGGCGGCGTTGTTCAGAGCCAGGTCGACTTCGCGCCGGGACATTCCGGCATAGACGGCGAGAGCCTTTATGCCCCTGGTCTCCAGATTCTGCACCTGGTCCTTCATTAGGGCTATGAGCGGGGTAATCACGAGGGCCAGCCCCTCCCGCATCATCGCCGGGATCTGGAAACAGATGGACTTCCCGCCGCCGGTCGGCAGCACGGCCAGCACATCCTTCCCCTCCAGCGCAGCCGAGATTATCTCCTCCTGCGCCGGCCTGAAACTGTCATATCCCCAGTACTTCTTCAGCGTCTGTAATGCCGTCATATTCCTCTTTTTTACCTCCCCCTGCAG
>CAVKLO010000321.1:0-2377 GCA_963656985.1 Bulleidia sp.
GATATGTACCTTCCGCTCGACGCCGACATAAAGGTCACCCTCGGACAGGAAGTCCGCGCCTGCGAGACCATCCTCGCCGAATTGCCCGCTTAGCGGAAAGCATTGAAAGCATTAACTGCCGCTTGATGCGGCTCCGCGCCGGGAATCAGCCGTGAGGGACCGGGGTTCAGCTCTCAGCCTCGATCAGTTCCAGCAGTCTGTCGATGGCTTCGCAGTCCGGAACGTGCCGCAGCACGACCTCTCCCTTGTGATAGATCGAGACTTTGTGACCGCCCTCACCGACATAGCCCCAGTCCGCGTCCGCCATCTCGCCCGGACCGTTCACTATGCAGCCCATCACCGCGATGACCACATTCTTCAGATGCGAAGTGCGCGCCTTGACCTGCTCGAACGTCGCCTGAAGGTCATACATCGTGCGTCCGCAGCCGGGGCAGGCGATGTACTCCGCCCGGTAGAATCTGCGCCGGCAGGCCTGCAGAAGCTCATCCTCCAGATACTCCCCGTAGCCCCCGGAGCACAGTGAACCGCTCAAGTGGACTTCGTCCAATTCCTTATCCAGCAGGCGTTTTCCGAAGTCGCAGGCATAATCCAGCAGCAGACGCTCCCGGGAAGGGGCTTCATAAGTCGCCGTAGCGATGCGTCCGCTGACGCTCAGGCCGCGCAGCGAAGAGTGAAGCAGATGCCCGTAGCGGTCGGCAAGATACCGGCCCACGGGAATCTCGTTTACCGGATCCTCAGTCAGGGAAACTCTCAGCGTATCCCCGATACCCTCGCTCAGCAGGGTAGAAATCCCCACGCAGGACTTGATGCGCCCGGAGTCACCGTTTCCGGCCTCAGTAACGCCGATATGCAGGGGGAAGACCACGCCGCGTTCTTTCATCAGGCTGACCAGCTGCCGATAGGCTTCCACCATCACGAGAGTGTTGCTGGCTTTCAGGGACACTACCACCTGATAAAAATCCCGCTCTATGCACATTTCCAGCCACTCCATAGCGGCACGCGCCATAGCGATGGGGGTGTTGCCGTATTTCTCTGTGATGTAGCTGCCCAGAGAACCGTGGTTCAGACCTATCCGTATGGCGGTCCCGTGCTGCCGGCAGACCTCTATCAGCTCCGCGAAGCGCAGACGCGCCTGCCCGTGGTCGCGGTGGAAATTGCCCGGATTTATCCGGACCTTCTCCACGTGCGGGGCTACTGCGATGGCCGTGTCGGCGGAGAAATGTATGTCCGCCACCAGGGGACTCTCCACTCCGGCCTCGCGAAGACGCTGGCGGATCTTCTTCATACATTCCACCTCCGCCGGTCCCGGGACGGTTATGCGTATCACCTGCGCCCCTGCAGAAGCGAGCCTGACGCACTGCGCGACGGTAGAGTCCACGTCGGATGTGTGCGTATTGCACATAGTCTGCACCGCGATGGGATTGCCTCCGCCGATAAGTATATTTCCGACCTTTACGGTCAATGTCTGAAGTCTATTCTGTGCCATAAACCATTCTGTAAGCTTCTTTCTTGAGAGCGGCATTCGTCTTGCCCGTGCGTCTGCCCAGATGTATATAAACGCTGCCCGTCACGATAAGGTCGAAAGGATAGGCGAAACGGTAATAGTATTCGCTGTACCAGTCAGGCTCGTAAATCGTGCCCCAGCCGTAGCGCAGATTCGCCTTGAGATGGAATTCGACCGGAGAGAACACCAGTCCGAAGCCTAACGCGCCCCTCAGCCCGTAGTCGAAACGCCGGTCCATATCCTCGATGAAATCATTCCTGTACTGCTCCGCGACATTCTCTCCTATCCTCTCCACGGTCAGCCTGTAGCCGGCGTAGATGCCCAGATTCGCCACGAGCTTGAAGTATTTCGAATCGATGTGCATAGCGGCCATCAGAGGGGCCTCCACCATCGTGAAGCGGCACTCCGTGGCGCCCTTAATCGAAGCGATTGCACCGGTCTCCTTGTTTTCCTTGAACTTATACCCTTCGTGTCCGTAGAATATTCCGGCCTCCAGACCGAAATTCGGATACATATTGAAAAGCTTGCCGTATTTCGATACGGTGACCCCGTAATACTCGGGGCTGAAGATGTAGGTCTGGGGATACACGGGATTGAAGGACATCCTGTTGAAACTGACCCCGTAATGGATGCCCACCATAGCGTAGTCGTTCAGAACGAAGGCCTTTTTCGTGTCCACAGTGTCCAGATAGGCGTCAGTCCACTCCGCAGGACGCTCCGCCGCTACAGCACTGCCGCCCTTGCGGGTCTTGCGGCCACGATTGGCCGAAGGCCGCTGAGAAAGAGTGTCCGGAAGTTCCGAGAGCCGCAGGCTGTCCGCTGCGGGGGGAACGAGCCGCACACTGTCCGCTGCGGGAGTGAAGAGCCGAACGC
>CAVKLO010000322.1:0-2375 GCA_963656985.1 Bulleidia sp.
GTTACGGACAGACCGTCTCACGAAACGAGTTCGCCATAAACGGAGGCATCTTCTGGTCGCCTTCGGGCGACCGCCTGGCCTTCTATAGCAAGGACGAGTCGCACGTCACGGATTTCCCTCTGCTGGACATCTCGACGCGCACGGGTACTCTGGAGAACATAAAGTATCCGATGAACGGGATGGACTCCGAGAGGGTCGGGCTCGGCATCTATGACCTGAAGACCGGGGAGACCGTATGGGCTGCCGTGACCGACTTCGGGCAGGACCGCTATCTGACGAACATTTCCTGGTCGCCCGATGAGGAGTACATCTACATCCAGGTGGTGGACCGCACCCAGCATCACGTGCGGCTGAATATGTACGATGTCGCCGACGGCAGCTTCGTGCGCACCGTCCTCACGGAGGACAATGAGGCCTGGGTGGAGCCTTACGCTCCTCTGCATTTCTTTGGGGACACGGGGCATTTCATCTACAGCAGCGACAACCGGGACGGCTACAAGAGCCTCTATCTCTGTGACGACGGGGGCGGCGTCCGCCGCATAACGGCAGTGGACGCTGATGTGGAGTTCGTCTCGGAAGACGGCCATTACATCTACTACACTTCCTCGGAAGTCTCCCCCGCCGAGCTGCATCTGTACCGCATCTCCGTGAAGGAGCACCGCTCCGGAACACTGTCCAAGGTAAAGTTCGGAAAGCCCGAGCGGCTTACTCCGGAGCGCGGCTGGCACAATGTGCAGCTCTCGCCGGACTGCAGCCATTTTCTGGACGAATACAGCGACTTCAACACTCCGCGCGTTCTGAATCTGCGCACTGCGGACGGTACTCTGATGCGCCGTCTCTTCGAGGCCGGGGACCCGAATGCGGACTACCGCTGCGGCGAGGTTGTTTTCGGCAAGATAGCGAGCGCCGACGGGCGGTACGAAAACCACTACCGCCTGCTGCTGCCGCCGGATTTCGACCCTTCGAAAAAGTATCCTCTGCTTCTGTATGTATATGGAGGGCCTCATTCTCAGATGGTTCACGACAGCTGGCTCGGCTATGTGAGGTATTGGGAGCTGCTGATGGCCCAGAAGGGCTATATAGTCTATGTACAGGACAACAGGGGCACCCCGTACCACGGGGCCGACTACGAGAAGGCGATAAACCGCCGCTGCGGCCAGGTGGAGATGGAGGACCAGATGGAGGGAGTGCGCAAGCTGCTCGACAAACCGTTCGTGGACAGCAGCCGGGTCGGCGTGCACGGCTGGAGCTACGGCGGATATATGACCATCTCGCTGATGACGCACTATCCGGATGTCTTCAAGGTCGGCGTGGCCGGCGGTCCGGTAATCGACTGGAAGTGGTATGAGATAATGTACGGCGAGCGGTATATGGACACCCCGGCCCTCAACCCTGAGGGATTCGAGCAGACTTCGCTGCTCGGCAGAGTGGATTCGCTGAAGGGCAAGCTCCTCATCTGCCAGGGCGCAATCGACAACACCGTGGTCTGGGAGCATTCGCTGAGCTTCGTGCAGCAGTGCATCGAGCACGGCGTGCAGCTCGACTACTTCCCGTACCCGCGCTCCGAGCACAATGTGATGGGCGTCTGGCGCATCCACCTGATGGACAAGGTCACGGACTACTTCGACACGTGGATGTAGCCTCTCCGTGCTTCTATGTCCGACCCGCTTTGCCGTCATTCCCGACCTGCTCGGGCATCTCGTCGTCTCGAAGGGATTGCCGGTCGGTGCCAGCAATGACGAAGTTCTTCCCCTTTTTCTCCTTGCCCGGCAGCTGTCGGGAGTCAACCTATATGCAGAAGTCGGCGCAGCCCTCGGTCGTGCCGGCGAGCCAGACGATGTCGCCCTCGCGCAGGTCGGTGCTGCTGTCCGGGTTGGTGTAGAACTTGTCGCCGCGCAGCAGGCTGATGACGATGCACCCGGCCGCGCGCATATCCAGATTTTTCAGAACCTTGCCTGTCAGGAACGATCTCTGTCCGAGTTCCACCCGCTTCACCGTGAATTCCTTCGTGTCGGAGCCGTCTTCCGCTGGCCTGTCGGCGGCGCTCATAGCTTCGCCGAAAGCGGCTATCTGCTCCTTGGTGCCCACCGCGAGCAGCCGGTCAGCGGGATACACCCTCTCCTCGCCGCACGGCATCAGAATGTTGTGCGAACCCCGGAGAATCTTGAGTATGTTCACGCCGCATTCCTTAAGCATAGCGATCTCGAGCAGTTTCTTTCCGGCTATCTCCGAATCCGACGATACGGTGAAGAGCTCCAGAACCACATCGTAGTCGCCGAGGGATTCCCGCACCGTGGCGGTCACAGGGGCGTCCTCCTTCTCCTGATTCTCCCTTGCGCTGAAATTCTTCACGAAGGTTCTCTCTATGGAAGTGT
>CAVKLO010000323.1:0-2339 GCA_963656985.1 Bulleidia sp.
GTCGTTTCTATCCTCGAATTCGGAGCTTTCGTGGAGATCCTTCCGGGAAAGGAAGGCCTGCTGCACGTTTCCGAAATCGCCTGGAACAAGACCGAGAATGTCGAGGACGTGCTTTCTGTCGGCGACGAGATTGATGTCAAGCTGCTTGAGATCGATGCCAAGACCGGCAAGATGCGTCTTTCTATGCGCGCCCTGACCGAGAAGCCGGAAGGTTATGTGGAGCCTAAGCCGCGTATGAACGGCAACGGTTCGCGCCGTGACGGTGACCGTCGTGACGACCGCAGGCAGGGCCACGGCGACAGGGGCCCGCGCCGCGATGACCGCAGAGATTCCGACCGCCGCGACCGCAGGGGAGACTCGGACCGCCGCGAGCATCGTGACGGCGAGCGCCGCGACTTCCGCAGGCCGCGTCCTCAGGCAGACGGGGAGAACGCCGCGCCGGAGGCTCCGAAGCACGACGAGGTGTTCTAGCCTGAGGCGTCTGCCGCAGTGCGCCTCAGGCGTGTCATATGAATATTCATTGGACGGCCGCGACTTCGCGGGCCGTCCAATTTCGTATTACCCTCGCTTCCCGTCGCGGGCCGCGTCATTTGAATATTTTTTAATTATCTTTGCAGCCGCGATTGAGGTATGGTGTAATGGCAGCACTTGGGATTTTGGTTCCCCCAGTCCAGGTTCGAATCCTGGTACCTCAACTTTTTATGATTTTTTCAGGTTTCTAAGCCGTCCCTCAGTGCCGGCGCATCTCGGATTTCCCTTCCTCACTCTCCATTCCCCGGCGGGGCTATGCGGCAGCGCGAGAGCCGCGAGGCGGAGAGAGAATCGAGAATGCCCGCCTTCGCCAGAGCCGTGACGCTCAGTTCTTCCGGACGGTGGTTCTCGCGGAAAAGCACGATGCTCCGGGCTACGGTACGGCTCCCTATGTACGGGTGTTCGGCAAGCTCCGCCTCCGGCAGTGTCCATAGCGGGTAAGGTTCCGCCGCCCCGACGGTTATGAGGTCCGCCAGACCCCCGAACCTTTCCTCATCGAAATTCTTCAGGTCCATAAGCTGCTCCGGATAGGAATAGCCCCGCAGCCTCCGCCGATATTCCGCCATCTTCGAGGCGTAATAGCCCCCGATGCCCGGCAGAGCGTCGAAAGATGCCGAATCGGCGGCGTTTATGTCCACTCGGGGAATCCTTATATACGGCTCCAGCCGGCTGAAGACCGAATCCGCGACCACATACGACTTCGCGAAATCCGAAGGCCGCCGGAAGCGTCCTCCCTTTTTCCGGTACGCGTCTATCGAAAGAGCCTGTTTCTCGCTGAAACCCAGCCTCTGAAGGTCTGCCACGCTCGCCGTGTTGGGGTCGAAGGGGAAGCTCTCCACCCTCTTTCCCCGCTGTTTCAGATAAATGCGCCCGGCATCCCCGGAGTGCTGCGCGTCCCTTCGCACTATCACCCGCCCGCTGTAGTCAGCATCTGTCCGGACGGCCTTGCCCCCGTCCAATCCTTCTCCGTCCCCGGAAGATTTCTGCCGGTCTTTCCGACCGGAATCGGCCGGAGACTGCGCCTGGGTGCCGTCACCGGGGGGAATGTGGGATTGGACGCTTTCAGCGTCCAGAATGCGTCTTGCCAAGGCTTCGTCTGTCACATAGACCGTGTCCGGAGCGTCCCTGTTCGCGATGAGCTGCGCGACTGCCGAGCTGTTTACGAACAGCGCCGCCTGATAGCCGATCACCAGAAAGGTGAGCGCGACGGCTCCGATCTTCAGAGATGCCCCAGTGCTTTTATTGTCGTCATAATTCTCTGTCTGTGAAGTCTTTTTCCTTCTCCTCATACTCTTCTTCCTCCGTTATATGTTTAAGTCTGTATTTAGAAGTCTTCATTGATTGCGGAGCCTTCTCGGCCCTATGTTTCTCTCCCTGCCGCTCCTCCGCTCCTGCCACGACGACCACGATTTCCCCCTTCGCTTCGCTTCGCGTGAAGTAGTCCGCGAGTTCCTTGAGGGTCCCCCGGTGATGCTGCTCGTGGAGTTTCGAAATCTCCCTCGCGACGGAGCATTTCCTCTCGTCCCCGAACACTTCCGCCATCAGCGACAGGCACTTCGCGAGGCGGTAGGGCGACTCGTAGAAAATCATCGTGCGGGTTTCGTCTTTCAGGGCTTCAAGTGCGGCGCGCCGGCCCTTTTTCTGCGGCAGGAAACCCTCGAAGCAGAAACGGTCGCAGGGCAGTCCCGATGAAACGATGGCCGGGATGCAGGCAGTGGCTCCCGGGAGCGTCTGGACTTCGATTCCTTCGGCCGCACAGCATCTCGCCAGCAGAAATCCCGGGTCCGAGATTCCCGGCGTGCCCGCGT
>CAVKLO010000324.1:0-2338 GCA_963656985.1 Bulleidia sp.
CCGACATAGATGTCGAGCCGGGTCACCATCGCGGCGAAAGTAGCTCTCGGATACTCCTGGGAGCAGTATCCGCCCGCGCGGAATCCCGGCCCGGAATCTGTCCCGCTGTAAGGGGTTTCCGGGAATCTGCCGATGAAGCGCTGCAGGATGCTGTCCCGGGGGGCGATGAGTTCGGCGTGGGGAATCGTGGTGGGATACCAGAGGAAGAAAGGCTGTCCCTCCTTTACCGAGCCTTCGAGGAATTCGAGCGCTTTGCGGTGGATAAGGTCGGGGACATAAGTCCCCTCGCCGTAAGGGACGGAATCGGTATTGTCCGGAAGGTCTATCCGGACGGAATTGTGCCAGATGTGGTCGGCGTAGTAGCTGTGGGCAAGTTTCTGGCAGTTGAAGCCGTAGAACTCGTCTATGCCCTGCCGGGACGGTTCTCCGCTTGTTCCTATGAAGCCGAGTCCCCATTTGCCGAAGGCCCCTGTCCGGTAGCCCGCCTTTTTCATCTCGCTGAAAATGGTCTCTATGCCTTCGGGCAGCGGAAACTGTCCCTCGGGGGCGAGTTCGAGATTGCCCCGGACGGGGGTGTGTCCGCTGTGCATTCCCGTCAGCAGGCAGGAGCGGGACGGGGCGCTGACGGAAGTGCCGGAATAGCACTGCGTGAAGCGGACCCCATTGGCCGCAAGGCCGTCTATGTGGGGAGTGGAGAAGAGCTGCTGGCCGTAGCAGCCCAGGTCGCCCCAGCCGAGGTCGTCCGCAAGGATGAAGACGATATTGGGCGGAGCCCCGCCTCCTTCCTGTGCGCAGCAGGCTCCCGGGGCGAGAGCGGCTCCCGCGAGCAGCAAAGGGTATGGTGTGCGGTGTCTCATAGGATGGCGCAGCGTTTGTCGGTCATTATAATCTCATCAGGGGTCTATGCTGTCGGCGGAGTGCGTCAGGCTTTCGAGAGTTTCTGAAGCTCCCAGTCGGCCTTTATCTTGTCTATGATGGCGCAGACCACCTTGTAGCTGAGGCTGGAGCGGGTGTACTCGGCCGGCGTGATGAAATTCACGCGCCCCTGCCGCTTGAGCTTCTGCGCCTGATGCTTCTTCTTCTCGTTCTGCGGGTCATACACCGCCACGGAATGCCCGCCGAACATATTCACGATCTTCATACACGGCACATCGGTCTCGCCGTCCCCGAAATAGATCATATTCGGGAACGGGACTCTCTTCTTGTCGTCCGCCATACTGCTGTTCACGAGCTTGTTGTCACGCGAGGAGAAGATGCCCTTGCTTATCTTGAAGAGGAACTGGGTCTTCGTGGTGTAGTCCACGGCGATGCCCGGCCACTCTGCCTCGCCCTTCCCGTCATAGATGAACGATCCGGCGAAGATGTGCTTGAACTCCCCGGCGATGGGGCAGCCCTCTATGATTTCCTTAAGTCCGGAGGAGTTTATGTAATGCTCCACCCGCACTCCCCGGGACTCGCCGTAGCGGTTCACGAGGCCGAACCATTCCTTCACCCCGTCGAAAAGCCGTATGTCCTTGCCGAAGCTCATAAAGTCACTTTTCCTTAGCGGGATTCCCTTCGAGCGGGCCTCGTCGAACATCAGCTTCATATATGCGAGGACATTGCTCGCGTCCTGTCCGATGGCTATGCTGTCGCTCATAGTCCAGAACTCGGCGGGAGTCTTGCCCACCGCCTGGATGAAGCCGAATTCCTGCATATTGCCGGGAGAAAGCGTGCCGTCGAAGTCGTAAATCAGCGCCACGATAGGTTTTCTTCTCATAATATTCGCCACTTATTTATGAATTTTACCCCCTTCACCGCTCAAACTGCCAATTACTGGGGACTTCCACAAATATAGCATAAAAAGATTTTGGGGACGCAGCGCGATTCGATATTTTTGCATCACGAAAATCGAAACCTTATGCTTCATTATTTTACCAAACTCGAGAACATCACCCGCCAGTGCTGGAACTCTCCGGGACTCTGCAACTATCAGGGTGAGCAGTTCACTTTCGGCGAAGTCGCCACAAGCATTGAGAAATTCCATATCGTCTTCGAGAAGGCGGGCATCCGCAAAGGGGACAGGATAGCCATCTGCGCCCGCAACTGCGCCCGCTGGGCCATATCCTTCCTCGCCACGAACACCTACGAAGCCGTGGTCGTGCCTATCCTGGCCGACTTCACTCCGGAAAGCGTGATGAGCCTGATGGAGCATTCCGAGAGTATGATGCTCTTTACGGATCCGGATATGTGGGAGAAACTCGACGCCGCGAAGATGCCTTCGCTGCGCGCCGTAGTGAGCGTAAAGGATTTCAGCCTGCTCTACTGCACTGATAAAAAGATAAAGGAGTCTTACGCG
>CAVKLO010000325.1:0-2321 GCA_963656985.1 Bulleidia sp.
ATTATATACCCTGTTGTATATATCAGAAAAGGAACGGTAGATTAATCCGAGATGGAAGCTGTCACCGGCCCTTTTTGCAGCTGTCTCAGCGTTCAGCAGGCTGATGATGGCGTTAGAGTATTCCCTCTTGTTCTCTTGAGTTCTGGCCAGATAATAATAGGCCAGAGCTTTGTGGCGGTCATCTCTGCTGCCATCATAGAATTCAGCGGCCTTCCGGATGAAGTCTTCATCTTCAGAATCAATGTAATTCTTGTCCTGAGCCTGCGTGTAGAGCAAAGCGTATAAGGCTTTGTCAGCGGGAGATCTTAGCATTGACGTATCTAAACTGTGGAGAATGTACAGGGCGGAATCGGGCCTGTCTTCCATAAGGGTTTCAGCGCTGAGAAGGTCCGGATAATATGCTGCGTACCCGGAACATCCGACAATTATGGACAGGGAAACGGTGGCAGGAATGGCAATGCACAGAACAAATTCTTTCATTTGCATAAATTCAATATATCTCAAGAACCATTGGCCGGTCTTATTTGCGGCCTCCTGTTCTGATTTTGCGAAGATACGATAAAAAACTCGGGAAGACACTCTTTGCCGAATAATTAGTATTTTTGCGCCGCGCTGCGGGGCAGGTCCCCGGAGCGCTTGGATTATGGATAAAAAACAAATTCCGGTTCTGCTGCTCACCGGTTATCTGGGCAGCGGAAAGACCACTCTGGTCAATCGTATTCTCTCGAACCGTAAAGGCATACGCTTCGCAGTGATTGTTAATGACATAGGTGAAGTCAACATCGATGCTGACCTCATACAGAAGGGAGGCGTGGTAGGCGCTGCAGACGACAGTCTCGTGGCTCTCCAGAACGGCTGCATCTGCTGCACCTTGAAGATGGACCTCGTACAGCAGCTCAGCGACATAGTGTCTGTCGGCAAGTTCGACTACATAGTCATCGAAGCGAGCGGTATCTGCGAGCCGGAACCCATCGCGCAGACCATCTGCTCCATTCCTTCCCTCGATCCGCGCTATACGGAGTGCGGCATCCCCGTGCTCGACTGCATCGTGACGGTCGTGGACGCACTCAGGATGCAGAGCGAGTTCGGCTGCGGTCTGGACCTCAAGCGCAAGGACATAGACGAAGACGATATAGAGAATCTCGTAATCCAACAGATAGAATTCTGCAACAAGATTCTGCTGAACAAGGCCTCCGAGGTCACTCCCGAGGAACTCGGCCGCGTGCGGGCGATAGTCCGCGAGCTGCAGCCCAAGGCTGAAATCATCGAGTGCGACTGGGGGGATGTGGATCTGGACAGCCTGCTGAACACGCATCTCTTCGATTTCGAGAGCGTCGTGACTTCTGCGACCTGGATCCGGGAAGTCGAGGGACATCACGACGAGGATGAAGAGGAGCACGGGCACGATGAGGACCACGATGACCACGATGACGATCACGTCCATCACCACCACCATCACCACGAGGGCGGGGAAGTGGAGGAATACGGCATAGGAACCTATGTGTACTTCGCCCGCAAGGCTCTGGACATCAACCGCTTCGACTGGTTCGTAGCCAAGCGCTGGCCTAAGGGCGTGATCCGCGCCAAGGGACTTTGCTACTTCCAGGACCAGTTCGACACCTGCTACGTCTTCGAACAGGCGGGCAAGCAGGTTTCACTGCGCAATGCCGGCCTGTGGTATGGCGCGATGCCGAAGGAGGAGCTTATGCGGCAGCTTGAAACCGACCCTATGCTCGCGAGAGACTGGGACCCTTACTACGGCGACCGTATGCAGAAGATAGTCTTCATCGGCCAGCATCTCGACAAGGAAGCCATCCGCAAGGCACTGGACGAGTGTCTGGTGGACCCGGACACCGCCACAGCGTGAACTTTCACGCAAAGACAGTGATGATGAAAACATAACAAGTGGTCTTTTCAGGAATCACTTCCGTCGTCATCGTCACAAAAACTTTGCGCGGAAGAAAAATATGCCTATATTTGCAGGCTGATTTTATGACCGCTGAGCAGGTGAAGAGCCGCCGGAAGGAGCGGACGCTTACGGTTGAAACTTTTTTAAGTTTTGTTTATGTACGCAATCGTTGACATTGCAGGCCAGCAGTTTAAAGTGGAAGCTGGCAATGAAATCTTCGTAAACCGCCTCGCGGCGGCAAACGGTGCTGACGTGGAGTTCGACAAGGTGCTTCTTATCGAGAACGGTAAGGACATAAAGGTCGGCGCTCCTTATGTAGAAGGCGCAGTGGTGAAAGCCACCGTCATCGATGATAACGCCAAGGCTGACAAGGTTCTTGTATTCAAGAAGATCCGCCGCAAGGGCTTCCAGA
>CAVKLO010000326.1:0-2316 GCA_963656985.1 Bulleidia sp.
AGCTGGGACTCCGCCTCTTTCAGACTCATAGACCGGTTCTCCGCATAGCTGTAGAGTACCTTGAAGGCCTTTCTTCGTAGGATTCTGCGGTTGAGCATCGTATTTCAAACAAAAATTCGATGCAAAGATAACACGAGAATCCGGAATTTATTCTAATTTTGCGATGATTGACTTAAAAAAAAAGATCGTGATTTAATAAAAAGAAATATGTACAGAGATGATTTTGATCGTGCCGGCAGCCCGGAACGCAGTGCAGAGGATGTTTTTTCGAAACCCGTGAGAGCGGGAAAGCGTACCTATTTTTTCGATGTCAAGGCGACCAAGGGTAACAACGACTTCTATCTCACCATCACCGAGAGCAAGCGCAAGCAGGAGCGTGACGGCAGCTTCACCTACGACAAGCATAAGATTTTCCTCTATAAAGAAGACTTCGAGAAATTTCAGGAGGGCTTGAAGGACGTGGTCGAGTACATAAAGACCAAGTGTCTGGACGGCAAGGACTACGAGCAGAGAAGATATGATGACGAGCCTAAGGACGCCGAGTCCGCTGACTTCGGGCAGTTTTAGCGCTCTATGGACATTCTCCTTAGAAACATAGGACTGGGGGACGGACGCAAGGACATCGCCATAAGCGGCGGTGTCATTTCCGCTATCGCCCCTGCGGGCGCTCTGGAGGCGGAGACGGGCTGCGAAGTGATGGACTGCACCTGGCGTCAGGCTGCGCCGGGCTTCATAAATATGCACGCCCATTCTCCTATGACGATGATGCGCGGGATCGGCGAGGACGTGCTCTTCCGGGAGTGGCTGCGCCACATCTGGGAGGTCGAGGAGAACGTGGACAGCGAGTTCGTGTATTGGAGCACGAAGCTCGCCTGTCTGGAGATGATCCGCAGCGGCACCACCACCTTCAACGACCACTATTGGCATTTTGCCGCCTCGCAGAAAGCGGCTGAGGAGATGGGAGTGCGCATCGCGACCGGCTATGACCTGATCGACCGGGGTTCCGAGGAAGTCGCCCGTCAGCAGCGCATCCAGTGCCGCGAGAGGACAGAGGCGGCTGTGCGTCAGCAGGGACCGCTCTTCGTATGCACATTGGCGTTCCACGCCATATACTCCGTGAGCGAGGAACTTATGCTCTGGGCCGGGGAGCTCGCGCACGAATTCGGCATCCCGCTGCACATCCATCTCTCGGAGACGGAAGGTGAGGTCGCGGACTGCAGGGCCGCGCACGGCGGACTCACGCCGGTGGAGTATCTGGACCGGCTCGGCCTGCTCTCCGAGAGGCTCATAGCGGCTCACACCCTGCATCTTACCCCGCACGACATCGCCCTGCTCGGAGAGAGGGGCGTAACCTGCGTGCACAACATAAACTCGAACACCAAGCTTGCTTCGGGCTACCGTTTCCTGTACAGGGAGCTGCGTGAGGCCGGCGCGAACATCTGCCTCGGCACGGACGGCGCGGCCTCTTCGAACAACTACGATATGCTCGAAGCTCTGAAGACCGCCGCCCTCGTGCAGAAGGCGTGGCGCGGCGACCCGGCGGCGATGCCTCTGCCCGAGCTCATTTCTATGGCCACTGCCAATGGAGCCAAGGCCCTCGGGCTGAATTCAGGCTCTCTCCAGATCGGGCGTGCAGCCGACATCTGCATCGTGGACACTCGCGGAGCCGCCTTCCTTTCGCCGGCCCCGTTCCTTGCGAACTACATCTATTCCGCCCACAGCGACTGCATCGAATCCGTGTTGGTAAACGGCAGATTCGTGATGAGGGACAGGAAGATAGAAGGGGAGGAGGAGATTCTGGAGCAGGCCCGGCGGATGATGAGGAAAATCTGTCAGTGATGATGAAAGAATCTCTTAGCCCGGGGTTTCCCGTGAACTTGCGGGCCTGTCATATAACCCTTAATTTTAGTCAAAGCTATGCAGAAAAGACTTGAAACCATACACGATTCGGCCGCTTACCTCAGGGAGAAGATCGGCTTTCTGAAGCCTACGGTGGGCATCGTCCTCGGAAGCGGACTGGGAAGGCTCGCGGACGAGATCACCGAACAGGTGGTCATACCTTATTCCGAGATTCCGGGTTTCCCGGTCTCGACAGCCATCGGGCACAAGGGGAATCTCATCCTGGGCCTGCTGGGCGGAAAGCACGTTATGGCTATGCAGGGCCGTTTCCACTTCTACGAGGGCTACTCGATGGACCAGGTGACGCTCCCCATCAGAGTTATGAAACTGCTCGGCGTCCAGTATCTATTCGTGTCGAATGCCGCGGGCGGCAACAATCCGTCCTACAGGATAGGTGACCTTATCATAATAAAGGAC
>CAVKLO010000327.1:0-2314 GCA_963656985.1 Bulleidia sp.
CCTCAAGGCCGACCATTTCCATACCTGCCTCTGGCAGCTTCCGTATTTCACTCCGGGGAACCGCTATTTCGGAGAGCTTATAGAGAAGGGATTGAACGTGAAGAACGGGAACGGCTCCCTCTCCTACGAGGATGTCGTCCTGGATTTCTCGAACCCCGAGACCGTTAAGTGGTATCAGGACAAGATTGGCCGCCTGCTCGATATGGGAGTCGGAGCGATTAAGGTCGATTTCGGCGAGGCGGCCCCTCTGGACGGCATCTACCACAGCGGCAAGAGCGGATGGTACGAGCACAACCTCTATCCTCTGAGGTACGGGAAGGCCGTGTCGGACGTCACCGCCGAGCGTCACGGCGAGCGGATAATGTGGGCGCGTTCGGCCTGGGCGGGTTCGCAGAGGTATCCTCTGCAGTGGGGCGGCGACGCAGCGACGTCCGACACGGGTATGCTCGGGACCCTGCACGCGGGCCTCTCCTTCGGCCTTTCGGGCTTCTCCTTCTGGAGCCACGATATGGGCGGCTTCGTGCAGTCCAGCCCTGAGGACCTCTACTGCAGGTGGATACCGTTCGGCTTCCTGACCTCCCACACCCGTGCGCACGGCGCACCTCCTACGGAGCCTTGGCTCTATGACAGCGAAAGGGTGCGGACGGTCTTCCGCGAGAGCGCCGAGATGAAGTACAGGCTTATGCCTTACGTCTATGCCCAGGCGAAGGAATGCACTCAGAAGGGTCTGCCTATGCTCCGCGCCCTCTTCGTGGAGTTCCCGCACGACCCGGGGGCCTGGAAGATCGATGACGAGTATATGTTCGGCTCGCAGATTCTCGTGGCTCCTCTTCTGGAGGAAGGGATGACCGGACGGACGGTCTATCTCCCTGAGGGGAAGTGGATCGACTATCAGACGGGCAAGGTCTATTCCGGCGGATGGAGAGAAATCGAGGCCGGAAGACTCCCTGTGATAATGCTGGTGCGCGACGGCTCCGTCCTGCCGCACGCGGGCCTCGCGCAGTCCACCGACCAGATCGACTGGAGCCGTATGGAGCTGCGTCTCTACGCTGCCGACGCGAAGACCGCGTCGGGTCTGGTCTGCCTCCCGTCCGACGGACAGCTCCAGAGCGTGAAGGTCGACCGCTCCGGCCGCATCCTCACCGCCCCGAAGGGCACCTCCGTGAAAGTCGCCAGGTGAGGGTGAAAAAAGACTTGAGTTCGGGGTGAAAAAGAGGCCTTTTTTTCACCCCGAACTTGTTTTCATAAGCCTTCGGGGTGAAAATAACTATTTCACCCCGGAATCCGTCCTTTACCCTGTATTCATTGCCGTCCCCGTTCTCACGTCATTGCCGGCCCCGACCGGCAATCTCATATTCAACGGCGGTCCGGGGCGAATTTGGATTATTCGAAATTAGTTCATACATTTGGACTTTCCGGGGCGGACATTATGTGATGATGAAAACATACCAAGTTTTTATTTAGAATCACTATACGGAACGGATGTCTCCCGGCAACTTACAGAACAGTTATGAGCCTGAAGACGACCCTGTTAACTATCCTGTGCATTCTGATGCCGCTTCTGGCGTCAGCTCAGAACCTTCCCGATGTGAAACTTTCAGATGCCAAGGGCAGACCTATCCGTACATATTCGCTGCTCGACGGCAAGACTCCCTTAGCGGTGACATTCTGGTCCACCACCTGCAAATACTGCATAGACGAGATAGACGCATTGGGCGAAGCCCTCGAAGACTATGAGGGTCTGCCGCTTCGCGTGGTCTGCGTCTCTGTGGACGACAGCCGCTCGCTGCAGCGTGCGAAGGCTATGGCGGCTTCGCGCGGCTGGGACGGCTTCACGGTGCTCTACGACACGAACAGGCAGCTCTACCGGGCGCTGAACGTGGTGAACATACCTCAGCTGTTTGTCTATGACAAGGACGGCAGGCAGATCCACTCGCACACCGGGTACTCGCCCGGCGATGAACTCGAAATCCTGAAGAAATTGCTTTGAGAAGGTCCGGCTTTCATTGTGCGGAGTTTTCAAGACAGTTTCGGACCCTAAGTGATGATGAAAAAATAAGTTGGTAAGTTTTTGTGAAGGATTTTTGTGGATAAATTTGTTTGTGAAGAAGGAGTGTACCGGGGTACACGACTGATGAGCAAATGAATTTAGACCAAAAAGACGAGCAAAAAGGAGGGTGACTGAATAATTCAAAATTCAGTCACCCTCCTTTTTAAGTGATGATAAAAAAATAAGTTGGTAAGTTTTTGTGAAGGATTTTTGTGGATAAATTTGTTTGTGAAGAAGGAGTGTACCGGGGTACACGACTGATGA
>CAVKLO010000328.1:0-2308 GCA_963656985.1 Bulleidia sp.
GTATGAGGCCCCGTTGCGGTAAGCGAAGATGTAGTCGATGATGCGGTCCGGGGCGTCGGCGGGGTAAGTCCCCACGCCCGACATAGGCGGAGAAAGCATAGTCCAGTCCTCCATCATCCCCATAATCTCCCCGGAATCAGGCCGGGCATTGAAATCCCCGCAGAGGAAAACAGGAAGGCCGGAATCGGCGAAATGCTCTGACACGAAAGCGCTTATGCTCTCTATCTGAAGCTTACGGGCCTCGGCCGAAGTGTGATCCAGATGCGTGGAGATGAAGACGAACGAGGGGAACACCACCAGCGAAGCCGAGCGGCGTTCAGCCCCATCGCCCTGCGGAAGGGCCAGGGTAAGCGCCGCGAGGGAATCCAGAATTGGCCGGAAGGCCACGCCTATTCCGTACGCGCCACCCTGATAGTCAATGGTTTTGCTGAAATGGTAGCGCCACTCCCCCATCTGCGAGCAGAAATCGGCGAGCTGGAACGACGGATGCCGCGCGTTGCAGCTGTCCAACTCGTTCAGCGACAGCACGTCCGCGTCGAGTTCGCGCATCATCGCCGCGATTTCGCCGACCATATCCGCGCCGCTCTTGTGGAACACGCCCACATTGTACGTCGCCAGACGCAGAGCTTCGCCCTTCGGAGGAAACGCACCCGAAGGCTTGTGCAGACAGATGAAGGCGGCCGCCGCTGCGGCCAATGCCAACACGATGACAATCAGAATCCTATGTTTCATCTTACAAATGTTCGAAAAATAAATGCTTTGTGCAATATGCCCGAAAAGAACGGCTCCCGGAAATGATATCTTACTGCGTCAGAATCATCGTTGAGACGGCGCAGAGGCCGGTGAGCATCAGGCGCTTGAAGCCCTTTATCATTCTCTCCGTGCCTTCCTCCAGACGGGCGCGGGGGCAGGCCAGATTTATGCGCATAAAGCCGTCGCGACCGTACATCACCCCGGAATTGATCCACACCTTCTCGTTCTCGATGAGACTTTTCTCTATATCGTCAGCGGACATCCGGAGGCATCTTACGTCTATCCACGCCAGATAAGTGCCTTCGAGCCGGGTCACGGGAATCTCGGGAATCTCCTCCTCGAAACGCTCGCAGAAATGACGGTAATTGCCCCAGAGATATTCGTTCAGCTCATTCAGCCAAGGCTCCCCGTGATCGTATGCGGCCTCGAGGGCCACCACTCCGAAAGGATTCAGCTCGCGGGTCTGATTGATGTGCATAACTCTTTCTATCAGAGCCTTCCACTCCGGATTATCGGTAATGATGTTCGAAATGCCGAGGCCCGCGATATTGAAAGACTTGCTCGGAGAATTCAGAGTTATGGTATTGCACTGAGCCTCCTTGGAGAGTGAGGCCATCGGTATGAAATGCGAGCCCGGCATCTCGAGGTCGCAGTGGATCTCGTCGCTTATGACTATGACCCCGTGGCTGCGGCATATCTCGTCCACCCGCTGAAGCTCCTCGCGATGCCATACGCGCCCGCAGGGGTTGTGGGGATTGCAGAAGAGCAGAATCTTCGCCATCGGGTCGGCGGCCCGCTTCTCCAGATCTTCGAAATTGATGTACCAGGTGGCCTGGTCCCCTTCAGTGTCATAGATGAGGCGGTTCTCGGAAAGTTCGCACAGATTGTCCCTCACCGTGTAGAAGAAGCCGTTGTATCCCGGGTTCTGGATAATTACCTTGGGAAGCTCCCCCTTGGGGCCGCGTCCGCGCCCGGGCTTCTCCACCACCTGCCCGTCCTTAAGCTCATACTGGGACAGGGCCTTGAGGACGACGGACATAGCCGGCACCAGACCGGGTATGGGCAGATACCAGTCCTTTTCGGTATGCCATCCCCTGCGGCGGATCCACCAGTCTATGGAGGAGCGGTAATAGGAGTCCGGCACGTGGGTATAGCCGAAGACCCCCTCCTCCAGACGTTTGCGAATAGCCTCCGCGATTTCCGGGGCGGCCTTGAAATCCATATCCGCCACCCACATAGGTATGACATCGGCATCCACGGGACCTGCCGGACCCGGGGCATCCCACTTCTCGCAGCCGCTGCCGCGTCTCTCGACCATTTCATCAAAGTTGTACTTTCCCATATGGAATAATTTTAACTCCGCGAAGGTACGAAAAAACGGACGAAAATGTGTACCTTTGCGAGTTCAATCGTAAACGCAATGACAGAAGAACTTAACCTTGTGGCAGATCTCGGCCTCATCCTCTTCGCGGCTGGATTCTGCACCATCCTGTTCAACAGACTCAGGCAGCCCATCATACTCGGATATATCATAGCCGGATTCCTTGTAGGCCCC
>CAVKLO010000329.1:0-2307 GCA_963656985.1 Bulleidia sp.
GCCGGGCCGTCCAATCTCATTCTTTCAGAAGAGTGCGCTTACCAGATGTTCACCCTGTCCTGCGGAGCGATGTAGAGCGAGTCGCCGGGCTGGATGCCGAATGCGTCGTACCAGTAGCTGCACTGCGCGAGTCCGCCGTTCACTCTCAGGCGGGCGACGGAATGTACGTCCATCATAGTGAGATAGCGGAGTATCTCCTCGGAAGCCGTACCCGCCCAGACGTTCGCGTAGGAGAGGAAGAAGCGCTGCTCCGGGGTGAAGCCGTGGTCGTCTGCAAGCCTGCCGTGCTTTTTCTGCCACATCTGAAAGGCATCGTAGGCGATGTTCAGACCGCCGTGGTCGGCAAGATTCTCGCCGAGGCAGAGAGCGCCGTTGGCGTGGAGCTCACCGGGAATGACCCAGAGAGAGTTGAAATACTCCGTCATCGCGTCGCAAGGTTTCTTGAAGCCTTCGGCGTCTGATGGAGTCCACCAGTCCTGCATATTGCCTTCCTTGGTGTACATACGGCCCTGGTCATCGAAGCCGTGGGTCATCTCGTGTCCGATCACCACGCCTATGGAGCCGTAATTCGCCGCCGCGTCCGCGTTCAGGTCGAAGAGAGGAGCCTGAAGGAAACCGGCCGGGAAACAGATTTCGTTCGTGGTAGGGTTATAGTAGGCGTTCACCGTCTGAGGAGACATATACCATTCGTCCTTGTCCACAGGCTTGTTGTATTCCTTATTGTAGCTGAGCTCCCAGTAGAATTCGGAGGCCGTGCGCACGTTTTCGTAGAGAGACTTGGACGGGTCGATCGTCAGACCGCTCAGATCTTCCCATTTGTCCGGATAGCCGACTTTCACGGTGAATGAGTTCAGCTTGTCGAGGGCCAGAGCCTTGGTGGAATCGCACATCCACTCCTGGGCCATAATCCTCTGTCCGAGGGCGGTCTGCAGATTCGAGATGAGTTCGAGCATCTCGGCCTTGGCTTCCTTGGAGAAATACTTCTCCACGTACATCTGACCGACGGCGTCGGAGAGGAGGTTGTCCACGAGGCTCTCGGCTCTCTTCCATCTCGGGGACTGCTGCCGAGTTCCGTAAAGCTTGCGGGAGTATTCGAAATTCTCGGCCGTGAAGTCATCGGAAAGCAGGGAGGATCCGCCGGAGATGATCTGCCATTCGTAGATGCTCTTAAGGTCTTCGAGAGGAGCCGTCATAAGGATGCGGCAGGCGGCCGCTACAGGCTCCGGCTGACCGAGGTCCACTTCAGAAGTCCGGTCATATCGGTATTCGACGAGATATTTCTTCCAGTCGAAGCCGCCGCAGACTGATATCAGGGAATCCACACTGATTTTATGGTAGTTAGCCTCGCTGTCCCGCTGCTTCTCCTGGGAGTAGTAAGGCACCGCCAGTTCAGACTCGATGGCCCAGATTCTCCGGACCTTGTCCGCCGCCGCTTCCTCACCGTAGCCGGCGAGAACGAAGAGATTCTTCATATGCTCCTTCGTAGCCTCGCGCACCGCCGCGTTCTGCGGGTCGTCCGAAAGATAATAGTCGCGGTTCCCGAGGGTAAGGCCGCTCTGGGAAATGCAGACTATGTTGTTGTCGGCATCTTTCTGGTCTGCGGAGACGAAGAGTCCGAAGAGGAGGTCATCGTGCTCCTTCGCGCAGCGGCTGAGGAGTTCTTCGCGGGTGGTGACGGCGTCAAGCTCGGAGAGATGCGCCCGCAGAGGAGCCGCACCTTCCGCATTCAGCCGGACGGAGTCCATCGCCATATTATAGAGGTCGCCTATCTTCTGCGCGATGCTGCCCCACCTGTTCTGCCCTGCGGCGATATCCTTTATGAGGTCCGCGAGAACTTTCACATTGTCATCGGCCACTTTATAGATGGTGCCCCAGCTCGGATACTCGAGAGGCTGGGGATTGAAGTCCGCCCAGTGCCCCGTAGCATAGCGTGCGAAGTCATCGCCCGCCCTCGCGGTGGTGTCCATATAGGCGTAATTGATTCCGGCCGTTCTGACCGGTTTCTGCGAGCAGGCCGCGAGGACGAGCGCTGCCGCACATAGAAGAATAGTCTTGAGTTTCATCGTCTGTATAAATAAAGTCGCCGGAACAGGCCCGAAGCCCTTTCTTGAGCTGCGGCCATCTTTCCGCCCGCAAAATTACTCAAAAGCGGAAAATGTTGTACCTTTGCGCCGACTAAATAATGGGGATGGAGAAATTTCTGACCTTCATAAAAGACTGGATGCTCCCGCTCGCTATCGTCCTGGGCATAATATCATATCTGCTGTTTCATTACGTTCCGTTTCTGAGCGCGAGCGTGGAACCCGG
>CAVKLO010000330.1:0-2289 GCA_963656985.1 Bulleidia sp.
CAGGGGAGCCTTCCCGGATCTTCTGATGGCGATACTCACCACTGTGGCTGCTCTGCTGCTGATTCTGCTGTTGCCGGAATCAGAAAGGGGAAATCTGACTGATTTCATATGGGTCATAGCCATCAATCTCTGCGTCTCACTCGCCGTGGCGTTTTTCTTCATCCCGGCCCTGATGGATTATCTGCCCGGTAAACGCGCAATGCCTGCGGCTATGGTCCGCCGAAGCCGCCGCGTCATAAAGTGGAACTCTCTGTATTCCCGGTATATAAGCTGGGGGACACGGCATCGCCTGGTGTATGTCGTGATATTCATCGCGGCTTTCGGCCTGCCGCTTTTCCTAATTCCGGAACCGTCTTCAAAGGAGAAGGGGCCTTTCTATGAAAAGTACGTCAGACCCGTTCTTTCCTGGAAGCCCTATGCCTCGAACAGGGAAGAGATAGAAAAATGGACAGGATCCACTTTCCGGCTGTTCTACAATTCTCTGGGACGGTCCAATTTCTACCGCGAGCCGGAGAAACTCCAGCTTAACATCCGTGCGTCTATGCCCGAGGGCTGCAGCGTGCAGCAGCTGAACGAGGTCATAAAGGCTATGGAGAACTATCTGGCATCCTTCGATGAGATATCTGTATTTACTACATCCGTCGAATCATATGACCGGGGCACGATAACGGTGGAGTTCAAGCCCGAGTACGAGCATACGAATTTCCCGCTGCTACTGAAATCCAAGGTCACGGCTATGGCCATAAACTTCGGCGGAGCCTCCTGGACCATCACCGGTGTAGATGACACGTTCTTCAACAATAGTATCGGCACTTATTTCAAGAGCGGCAACATCGCCCTTCGCGGCTACAATTACAGGGAACTGTACCGCTATGCGGAGATAATGGCGGACTATCTCGCACGGAACCCGAGGGTCAGCGAGCCTGAAATCTGGAGTTCCGGCTGGATGGGCCGGCCGGAGACGGAATATGTGCTTGACTATGATTTCAGCCGTCTCGCGGCTCTCGGAGCCAGTCCCTACTCCTATTACGGAGCACTGTCATCTCTGGTCTATGACGAGAGGATAGCCGTCATTCAGACGGGGGAGGAGCCGGTGGATGTAGTTCTGCGTTCATCCGATACCGATGTCTATGATATCTGGCATCTGCTGAATGAACCTGTTCAGGTCGATTCCGTGAAAGCGACGCTGTCGGAAGTCGGCAGTCTGGTGAAAAGGCAGTCCGGCCTGGATATCCGGAAAGTGAACCAGTCTTATTCTCTCAACGTATGTTTCGATTTCGTAGGAAGTTACGAATTGGCTAAAAAGAACATCCTGTCTGCCGTGGCCTATATGAATGACGAGGTCTTGCCGCTCGGCTTTCAGGCGGGAGACAGTAACGCCGGCTGGTTCGACGGGCACAAGGAACGCTATGCCCGGCTTATTCTGCTGATAGTTCTGGTCATCTACGTTATGCTGGCTATGGCGTTCGAGTCCCTGCGCTACCCGTTTGCGGTGATTCTTATGATTCCGCTATCCTTCATCGGACTCTTTCTGGTGTTCGGCGTAACGGATTTCGCCTTCGACCAGGGAGGGTTCGCCGCCTTCGTGATGCTCTGCGGCGTCACGGTGAACGCCGGCATCTATCTCGTGAACAGCTGGCAGAGCCAGAGAAAACGCTATGCTGACCCGCTCAAGGCATACATAAGGGCTTATAATCACAAGATTAAGCCTATAATGCTGACCATTCTCTCGACCATTCTTGGCCTGCTGCCGTTCCTTACGGACGGCCCTTCGGAGGTGTTCTGGTTCGACTTCGCGGCCGGCACCGTCGGGGGGATGCTCTTCTCCATCATCGCCCTGCTTCTGGTCCTTCCGGCATTCCTGCTGAAAGGCGGAGTGCGCCGCCGGGGATGAGTATTCCGGGAAAGGATCCCCGAATATCTGATAATATGCGTACCTTTGCGCCGCAAAAACAGAAAACGGATGATACCTCATATTCATATCGAAGATTTCGATTATCTGCTTCCGGAGGGGCGCATCGCGAAATATCCCCTCGCGCAGCGGGACTCCTCGAAGCTTCTGCGCTACCGTGACGGGAGAGTGGATGAATTCATATTCAGGCAGTTGCCCTCGCTCCTTCCCGATAACGGCATTATGGTCTTCAACGACACGAAGGTCGTTCCGGCCCGCCTGCATTTCCGCAAGGAATCTGGTGCCCGCATAGAAATCTTCTGCCTCGAACCGCTCAGCCCGGCGGAGTACAACACCGTTTTCGCCACCACTTTCACCTGCACCTGGCGCTGCATCAT
>CAVKLO010000331.1:0-2264 GCA_963656985.1 Bulleidia sp.
TAACAAACCAATGCCTGGATTAATTGGAAAGAAAATCGGAATGACTTCCGTTTTCAGTGCCGAGGGTAAGAACATACCATGCACTGTTATTGAGGCTGGTCCTTGCGTTGTCACACAAGTTCGCACGGTAGAAAATGATGGTTATGCCGCCGTGCAGCTTGCCTATGACGAAACTACAGAAAAGCACGCCAGCGCGCCTCTTATGGGGCACTTTAAAAAGGCAGGAACCACTCCTAAGAAGAAGCTCGTAGAGTTCGAGGCCGACTTCGCGGGAGAGCTGAAACTGGGCGACACCATTACCGTCACTGACGTCATCGGCGATGACGTGAAGTTCGTGGATGTCGTCGGTACTTCTAAAGGTAAAGGTTTCCAGGGCGTAGTTCACCGTCACCACTTTCAGGGTGTAGGCGGCAAGACTCACGGCCAGCACAACCGTCTGCGTCACCCGGGTTCTATGGGTGCGTCTTCCTGGCCGTCCCGCGTATTCCCCGGAATGCGTATGGCGGGCCATATGGGAAACGAGAGAGTGAAGGTGTTCAACCTTCAGGTTGTCAAGGTTATCCCCGAGAATAACCTCATCGTAGTGAAAGGCTCTGTCCCTGGAGCCAAGGGTTCTTATGTAATTGTGGAGGCTTAAGATTATGGAATTGTCAGTTTTGAAAATTGACGGATCTGAATCCGGAAAGAAGGTTGTTCTCGACGAGAACGTATTCGGTGTCACACCGAATGACCACGCGATTTATCTTGATGTAATCCAGTATCTTGCCAACAATCGCCAGGGTACTGCGAAAACCAAGGACCGCAGCGAAGTTGCCTACAGCACGAAGAAGCAGGGCCGTCAGAAAGGCGGCGGCGGCGCTCGTCACGGCAGCTTGAAAGCTAATATCTATGTAGGCGGAGGTCGCGTATTCGGACCTGTTCCGCGCAGCTACAGACACAAGCTGAACAAGAAGGTGAAGTCCCTCGCGCGCTGCTCGGCTCTCAGCTACAAGGCTCAGGAGAACGCCATCACCATCGTGGAGCCGTTCGCTATGGAGGCTCCCAAGACGAAGGAGTTTATGAGCATCCTCGCAGCCCTCAAGGCGGGCACACGCAAGGTTCTCGTAATCCTTCCTGAAAACTCGAATAATATTTACCTTTCGTCTCGCAACCTCGATTGGGCAAAGGTCATCACGGTCGATGAAATTAACACCTATGCGATTATGAATGCGAATTCCATCGTACTTGTCGATGGCGTGCAGGACATTCTCGCTTCCAGAGCAAGACGCTAAAAAGACAAAGAAATGGGAATCATCATTAAGCCAATAGTTACTGAAAAATTGACGGCTCAGGGCGAAAAGTTGAACCGTTACGCTTTCATCGTCGACCGCAGAGCGAACAAGATTCAGATTAAAGCTGCCGTAGAGCAGATGTATAATGTGTCCGTTGCGGACATCAACACCGCCAACTATCACGGAAAGAGAAAATCCCGCTATACGAAGGCCGGTCTGTTGAGGGGCCGTATGAATCACTTCAAGAAGGCTTACGTCACGCTTGCAGGTGAGGACAAGATAGATTTCTATAGCAACATTTAAGGGAGGGAAAGACAATGGCAGTAAGAAAATTCAAACCGGTGACACCCGGTCAGAGGAACAAGGTCATCAGCACTTTCGAGGAAATAACAGCCAAGAAGCCTCAGAAATCATTGTTGGAGCCTCTCAAGAAATCAGGCGGAAGAAATAACACCGGTCAGATGACTATGCGTTATATCGGCGGCGGCCACAAGAGAATGTACCGCATCATCGACTTCCTCCGCGACAAGGATGAGTGCACGGCAACGGTTCTTACCATCGAGTACGACCCGAACCGCAGCGCACGCATCGCTCTCGTCCAGTACGAGGATGGTGAGAAAAGATACATCATCGCTCCGAACGGCATCAAGGTAGGTCAGGTCATCGCTTCGGGCAGCGGCGTCGCTCCGGAAGTCGGCAACTGCCTCCCTCTGAGTGAAATTCCTGTAGGTACTCTCGTCCACAACATCGAGCTTCGTCCCGGCCAGGGCGCCGCGATGGCACGTTCCGCCGGCACATTCGCGCAGCTCGCCGCACGTGAGGGAACTCACGCCGTTCTCCGTCTGCCTTCGGGCGAGACCAGAATGGTGCTTGTTACCTGCCGCGCCACCGTGGGCACCGTATCGAATCCCGACCACAATTTGGAGTCTTACGGCAAGGCCGGCCGCAGCCGCTGGCTCGGTCGCAGACCTCACAACAGAGGTGTCGTAATGA
>CAVKLO010000332.1:0-2257 GCA_963656985.1 Bulleidia sp.
TTCTGCACAAGGTGGACCTCAGCACCATCTTCTTCTTCCTCGGAATCCTGACCACGGTGGCGGCCCTTTCGCAGACGGGCGTGCTCAAGGCTTTCGGAGAGCGTCTGGACAACGCATTCGACGGCAACCCGTATATCGTGACCGGAATCATAGGCATCCTGTCTTCCGTAGTGGACAATGTTCCTCTCGTGGCGAGCTGTATGGGTATGTATGACCTGGTCCCTGCCGGGATGGAGGACACTCTCATCTATGGGGTGGACGGCTCGTTCTGGAGTCTTCTGTCCTATTGCGCCGGAGTCGGCGGAAGCATACTCATCATAGGTTCCGCCGCCGGGGTCGTGGTGATGGGGCTTCAGAAGATTTCCTTCGGCTGGTATCTGAAGAACATTTCGTGGATGGCGCTTCTCGGCTATTTTTCCGGCATCGCCGTATATTGGCTTCAGAATCTGGTATTCTGATTTTCATTGCCGGCCCAGAGATGCCCGAGCAGGTCGGGCAGAACGGAACGCAAGGCTGGCAGGGCGGAACGCAGGTCGGGCAGAACGGAACACAAGGCGGGAATGACGTGGGAGCCGCAAAATATAAAAGGGTGACTGCAAGCGCAGTCACCCTTTTATATTTATTGAGCGTCAGCTTCCCTATGCGGTAGCGGCCTCCACTTTCTTGAGCATAGCGAACATAATGCCGCCGGCGATTACGCAGAGAGCGAGCAGGATGGCCCAGTTAGCCCAGAGCGGAACGGCTTTCCAGAGAAGTCCGGGAACGGAGCTGAGGTAGTTTCCTATGGCCGTGGCGGCGAACCAGAGACCCATCATAAGTCCCTTGTACTTAGGAGGAGCGACCTTGGAAACGAAGGAAATGCCCATAGGGGAGAGCAGAAGCTCCGCGAATGTCAGCACGAGGTAGGTGCTGATCAGGTACATCGGCACTACAGGGTCAGGTGAAACCGTGCCCCCGAGCTCTGCGGGAGAAGGCTGTCCCACGGAACCGAAGATCATAATGAGGTAGCCGAGGGCCGCCACGAACATACCGAGACCGATTTTCTTAGGTGCGGACGGCTCCAGACCGTTCGGATGCTTCGCGGTCTTCCTGTTCGCGAGGGCCGCGAAGATGGCCATAGAGACAGGGGTGAGGAACACTACATAGAACGGGTTGAACTGCTGGAAGAGCTGAGGCTGGATGTCGAGAACCTCCGGCATACCGCTGTAGATGGCGTAGGCTCCGCCCCAGAGCGCGAGGGTCACGGCTCCGCAGACCACCTTGCCGCTCGCCTTTTCCGACTGGAACGCTCCGAAGAGAGTGTAGATGGAGACAGCCATAAGGGCGAGGATCCAGATGTTGAAGCCGAAGCGGGTCGCGCCGGTCGCGGTGGACTGGGTATAGTCACGTGCGAACCAGGTGAGCGACTGGCCGTTCTGATGGAAAGCCATCCAGAAGAAGATGACTACGGCAAACACGAGGCAGAGAGCTACGACGCGCTCTCTCGTCTGCTTCGGAGTGAGTTCCTCGACCTGAACATTGGCCGCCTTGGCCTGCTTGGCATTCACGTCGGCGTGCTTGAACCAGCCGCGGCAGGCGAAGTAGATCGCGATGGAGACTATGAGGGAGACGCAGGCAACCGCGAACCCCATATTGTATGCGGAGGAAAGATGCTCGATGTAGTATGCGGAGAAGTCTCCGAGGTTCATCGCTTTAGCGTCGGCTCCCGGCATCTGGGCCGCGAAGGTGGCGAGCTTGTCGCTGTTCTCGACGGATATGGTGCCGTTCATAAACTGATGGGCGAGCGCCGGGATGTCAGCCTTGTAGATGAGTCCCGCCTTGGCGAGGAACCTGTTCGTGATGGCTGTGGCTGCGGACGGGGCGAACATCGCGCCGATGTTGATGGCCATATAGAAGAGGCTGAACGCGGAGTCGCGCTTTGCCGAGTAGCGCGGGTCGTCGTAGAGGTTGCCCACCATCACCTGGAGGTTGCCCTTGAAGAGTCCCGTTCCGATGGCGATGAGCAGCAGGGCTCCGAGCATCATAGTGACTCCCAGAGTGTTGGCTGCCGTAGGTACTGCCAGAAGCAGATACCCGAGGAACATTACGCTGATGCCGGTGACGACGCACTTGCCGTAGCCGATCTTGTCAGCCAGCCATCCGCCCACGACGGGCATAAAATAGACGGCTGCTAAGAAAATGGAATAGACTTGACTTGCCGCCGCCTGCTCCCAGCCGAACTTGGCCTGGAGGAAGAGCATAAAGATGGCAAGCATAG
>CAVKLO010000333.1:0-2249 GCA_963656985.1 Bulleidia sp.
GCTTCAAGGAGCTGAATGTCATCGTCAAGGGTGATGTGGACGGTTCGGTGGAGGCTCTCTCCGATTCGCTCATCAAGCTCTCTACCGAGGAGGTGAAGGTGAATGTCATCCACAAGGCCGTGGGAGCCATCTCCGAGTCGGATATCCTGCTGGCCGAGGCTTCGGACGCCGTGATCGTGGGATTCCAGGTGCGTCCGTCCGTGGAGGCCCGCAAGGCCGCCGACCGCGAGGGCATCGAGATACGTCTCTATTCCGTCATCTACGACTGCATCAATGAAATCAAGGACGGTATCGAAGGTATGCTCGAGCCGGAGAAGAAGGAGGAGGTTACAGCCACCGCCGAGGTCAAGCAGACCTTCCGCATCAGCAAGGTGGGCACCATCGCCGGCTGTATGGTGAAGGACGGCAAGATGACCCAGAAGGCGAAAGTCCGCCTGATCCGCGACGGCATCGTAATCTATACCGGCGAGCTCGGCTCGCTGCAGATCGGCAAGGATGCCGCCAAGGAAGTTCCCGCGGGCCGCGAGTGCGGTATGAGCATCGCCGGCTATAACGACATCAAGGACGGCGACATCATCGAAGCTTTCCAGATCGTGGAGATAAAGCGCACGCTGTAGTAGCTTCCCCGGCAGCTTATTATGGAGGAGGATCTGCGGTTTATGGCGGAGGCGCTGAAAGAGGCGCGGCAGGCTTACGCGGAGGATGAGGTCCCCGTGGGGGCGGTCATCGTCTGCGGGGGCAGAATCATCGCCCGGGGACACAATATGTGCGAGAATCTGAATGACCCCACGGCTCACGCCGAGATGATAGCGATCACTGCCGCTACGGAGGCCCTCGGGGGCAAAAGGCTTGCGGACTGCACTTTATATGTGACGGTGGAACCTTGCCCTATGTGCGCCACGGCCCTCTGCTGGGCTCAGATTGGTCGCATCGTATATGGTGCGTCCGACCCCAAACGGGGATACAGCCTCTACTCCCCGTCTCTGCTGCACCCCAGAACCTCTGTCGCTTCCGCTGTGATGGAAAAGGAGGCCTCCGCCCTGATGTGCGACTACTTCAAGTCCAAGAGGTAGGGGCGGCCGGAGACATATTTGGAATTATGCACTGAAAACATTATGTTTGCGGTGCATAATTTTTATTGGAAATGGAATTCGTTGACAGAAAAGAGGAAATGTCGCGCCTTCAGCGGGCTCTTGATGGGGAAAAGGCCTCATTTGTCGTGGTGTACGGCCGCAGGCGGCTCGGGAAATCGACATTGATTAAAAGATGTCTGACAGAGGACGATGTCTATTATCTTGCAGACCGTTCTGAGCCGGGGCATCAGAGAAGTCTGCTTGCGAAAACGATAGCGCAGAAATTTCCGGAGTTTGACAAGCCGGAGTATCCGGACTGGGAGACGCTTTTCCGTGCTCTCAATTACCGTACGCGCACCCGCTTCACCCTATGTCTGGATGAACTGCCGTATATCGTGGAGCAGTCTGCGGAACTCCCGTCCGTCCTTCAGAAGCTTCTGGATGAAAAGTGTCTGAACTTCAATCTTGTGGTTTGCGGCTCGGCGCAGAATATGATGTACGGTATGTTTCTGGATTCCTCTTCTCCTCTTTATGGCCGGGCTGATGAACTGATGAAGCTCTCTCCGCTTCGTCTCCCATATATTACGGAAGCATTGGGTATTGAGGCTGAAAAGGCAATTGAGGAATATTCGGTCTGGGGCGGCGTGCCGAGATATTGGGAATTGAGAGAGGGGAAGGGGGGACTGCGTGAAGCTCTGTGGCATAATGTCCTGTCAGCGGATGGCGCACTTTATGAAGAACCTCTGAAACTTTTTCAGGATGATGTGAAGGATGTGGTCAAGACCTCGACCATAATGTCCTATGTCGGTGCCGGAGCCAACCGGCTGTCAGAGATTGCCGCACGCTGCAATGATCCGGCGACGAATCTTTCACGTCCGCTGAAAAAGCTTATCGAACTGGGTTTTCTGTACAGGGAGGTCCCTTTCGGTTCGGAGGAGAAAAACTCGAAAAAGAGCCTGTATGGAATTGCAGACCCGTTCCTGTCATTCTATTATCATTTCGTGGTGCCGAACCGTTCGTTCATAGAACTGGGAAGGAAGATGCCGCTGGAGAATGCTCTTGATGAACATTTTCAGGAATATGTAAGTATGAGCTGGGAGAGAATCTGCAGGGATGCCGTAAGCGGAAACCTTATAGACGGAGTGCTGTACGGCACTGCGAGGCGCTGGTGGGGGC
>CAVKLO010000334.1:0-2239 GCA_963656985.1 Bulleidia sp.
ACTACGGCACTATGGACACCATCCTCTACACCACTTCCCGTCTGTCCCGCGCCATTACGGACACCCTGAATGCCAGAAACCTGAGCGGAAGCGGCGGCGGGAGCAGTTTCGGAGGCTTCGGAGGCTCGTCCTCATTCGGGGGCGGCGGCGGATTCTCCGGCGGCGGCTTCGGCGGAGGAGGAAGATGAGACTCCCGGGGACGCGGTGTCAAAAAACATATACGGAATTCAAGATTCGTGAAGCGGCGGAAAAATGTGACGAAAAAACGGAAGGAAACGTCACGATTTCCGCCGCTTTCTCCGTATCTTTGTAGGGTGCGGAGAACTGTCTCCGCCTAGTGATGATGGAATAATCAATTGGTAGGTTTTTGTGAAGGATTCAGAGCAAAAGCACCAAGGGGAAACACAAACGCATTATGGCTAAAGAAGTAGAAACAAATGCCGCTGCCGGAGCGAATGAGGCCAGACTTAAGGCTCTGCAGGCGACACTCGACAAGATCGAGAAAGATTATGGTAAAGGCACGATTATGAAGCTGGGGGATCAGCCACAATGGGACGTCCAGGTCATTCCGAGCGGCTCCGTAGCCCTCGACCACGCGCTGGGAATCGGAGGATACCCGAGAGGCCGCATCATCGAAATATACGGACCGGAATCCAGCGGTAAGACCACCCTGGCCATCCACGCCATAGCCGAAGCCCAGAAACTCGGAGGCATCGCCGCCATCATAGACGCGGAGCACGCCTTCGACCGTACATATGCCAAGGCTCTGGGCGTAAATCTGGACACCCTCCTCATCTCCCAGCCGGATAACGGCGAGCAGGCGCTCGAGATTGCGGATAACCTCATCCGTTCCGGAGCCATCGACATCATAGTCATCGACTCCGTGGCCGCACTCACTCCGAAGGCTGAAATCGAGGGCGAGATGGGCGACAACAAGGTCGGCCTGCAGGCCCGCCTTATGAGCCAGGCCCTGCGCAAGCTCACGGCCAACATCAGCAAGACGAACACCTGCTGCATCTTCATAAACCAGCTCCGCGAGAAGATAGGCGTGATGTTCGGGAATCCGGAGACCACCACAGGCGGCAACGCCCTGAAGTTCTACGCTTCCGTGCGCATCGACGTGCGCCGCACCACCCAGCTCAAGGACGGGGACGAGGCCACGGGGAACCGCACCAGGGTGAAGGTGGTGAAGAACAAGATGGCCCCTCCTTTCAAGAAAGCCGAGTTCGACATCGTTTACGGCGAAGGCATCTCGCACAGCGCGGAGATCTGCGACCTGGGAGTCGAGCTTGACATCATCCACAAGAGCGGAAGCTGGTTCAGCTATAACGGAGAGAAGCTCGCCCAGGGCCGCGAGGCCGTGAAGGCGCTGCTGCGCGACAATACGGAACTCTGCGAGGAGATCGAGGGCAAGGTCCGCGAGGCTCTCGCGAAAATCAGCGACTGATGGGGAAAATCATTCTTACGGGCGACCGTCCTACAGGCCGCCTCCATATCGGACATTACGTAGGGTCGCTCCGCCGCAGGGTGGAGCTGCAGAACAGCGGCGAGTTCGAGAAAATATACATAATGATCGCCGACGCGCAGGCCCTCACGGATAATGCCGACAACCCGGAGAAAGTCCGCCAGAACATCATCGAAGTGGCTCTCGACTATATGTCGGCGGGGCTTGACCCCGCGAAATCCACGCTCTTCATCCAGAGTCAGATAAGCGAACTGACCGAGCTTACTTTCTTCTATATGAATCTGGTCACGGTGCAGAGGCTTCAGAGGAACCCTACCGTGAAGCAGGAAATCCAGATGCGCGGCTTCTCCGAGAGCGGCGAAGAGAACAAGGCCGGAACCCCCGCGGGGTTCTTCTGCTACCCCATAAGCCAGGCGGCGGACATCACGGCTTTCAAGGCCACTACGGTACCGGCCGGCGAGGACCAGGAGCCTATGGTCGAGCAGACCCGCGAAATCGTGCGCAAATTCAACTCCGTGTACGGGCCCGCTCTCGTGGAGCCGGAGATACTGCTGCCGGAGAACGCGGCCTGCCTGCGTCTGCCGGGCACGGACGGCAAGGCCAAGATGAGCAAGTCTCTGGGGAACTGCATCTACCTTTCCGACTCTGCCGACGAGGTGAGGGCGAAAGTGAAGGGGATGTTCACAGACCCGGGACATCTTCAGGTCAGCGACCCCGGCAAGGTGGAGGGGAATACCGTCTTCACCTATCTGGACGCGTTCTGCACCCCGGAGC
>CAVKLO010000335.1:0-2223 GCA_963656985.1 Bulleidia sp.
CCTGCAACTGGGGAGGCTCTTCCGTGGAGAGTTGGCTGCCGAAGGAGGTCGTGCATTCCTATCCGCCTTCCACTATCCCGGACGGCTCGTGCGAGCCGATGATCACCGAGGGCGGATGGTATCACTTCACCTCCCCTTATGTGATGTATAACGCTATGATTCACCCGGTCAGCCACTATACGATAAAGGGTTTCATCTGGTATCAGGGAGAGACTAATGCGGGCCTGCCGCAGTACTATCCGGAGAGGCTCGCCACTATGGTGAAGATCTGGAGAGAGCTCTGGGGCGATCCTGAGCTGCCTTTCTATGAGGTGGAGCTGGCTCCTTGGCTCTACGGAGGCGACGGGACTTCGGGAGCCCGCATCCGCGAGGCCCAGAGAAAGGCCGCCCAGATCATTCCGCACAGCGGAATCATCTGCACGAACGATCTGGCCTATCCTTTCGAGAAGGACCAGATACATCCTTGCCAGAAGAGGCAGGTGGGAGAGCGTCTGGCTCTTCTGGCTCTGAATAGGAGCTATGGGATGGAGGCTCTGGCCTGTGAGGGACCTGTCTTCAAGGATATCGAGATTTCGGGAGATACCGTGACCGTGAATTTCACTAACACGGCCTATGACGGGCTGAGTCCTTGGCACGATATCGTGGGCTTCGAGCTTGCGGGCGAGGACAGGGTCTTCTATCCGGCCCGGGCCGAGCGAAAGGATTATTCCGTGGTGGTCACCTGCGAGCAGGTTCCATCTCCGGTGGCCGTACGCTACTGCTTCCGGGACTTTCAGGTCGGCAATCTGACCGGCTCTATGAACCTCCCGGCCTTCCCGTTCCGCTCCGACGACTGGTGAGGCTGCAGAGCAGTATCAGGGTGCAGATGGACATAAGAAGAGCAGAACGAGATTAACCCGCACCGCATTCCTTCCCAAAAGGAAAATATCTGCGTTTTCTTTCCTTTCTAAAAGGAAAGCATTATATTTGCACCAAAAACCAAGAATATGGAACTGCGCAGAACATTTCAGTCGCTTATCGCTCTCCATCAGAGAGAATTCCCCCACAAGGGGCTGATATCCAGAGAACTTGTTCTTCCGCTTAATGGAGAGAACATCGTCACCGTGACAGGAATACGGCGTTGCGGCAAGTCTTCGCTGCTCAAACTTGCCATCAATGACCTGCTATCGGCAGGTATACCGAAAGAGCGTATTCTCTATATCGAGTTCGACGATGAGCGCTTCTCCGCAATGGGGGTTCCGGACTTTGACGACATACTTCAGGCATACCGGGAAATGTATCCGGAGCAGCCTCTTTCGGATGTCTATATGTTTTTCGATGAAATCCAGCTGATCAAGGGTTGGGAGCTGTTCGTTCTGCGGACATTCAAGAATTATAGCAAACACATCTTCATCACGGGAAGCACTGCGGAAATGCTGTCCGGCGAGATAGCCTCGGCTCTGCGCGGATGGCCGGATGAATATGTGGTTTATCCTCTTGATTTTAAGGAATATCTGAAGTTCCGCAACTTGACCCCCGACTGGTTTTCCGAGACCGGTGCGGCCATCGCCAAGTCAGCGTACAGGAAGTTCTGCTCCGATGGCGGGTACCCCAGGGCCGTTATGGAAGAGTCTGAAAGCGCAAAGTCCAGGATTCTTCAGTCGTATTTCAACACTATGCTTTTCCGCGACCTCATCGAACACTACGGGATAAAGTCCTCGCCTGCCGTCTTGAGGTATTTTCTGAAGAGGGTATTCGAGAACGTCTCCAAGCCGACCAGCGTAAACAACATTTATAACGAGCTTAAGTCCCGGGGAATAAAAGTGTCCAAGGATTCGCTTTATGACTGGCTGGACTATGCCGGCAACATATTTCTGCTGTATAAAGTTCCGAGCTACACGCGGTCTGTCCTGAAGGAGTCAACCCTGCCGGCAAAGTATTATGTCGCCGACAATGGCTTGCGCAGGGCAATATTGAGCGGGCCGGGACACGATGAGGGCAAAGCTCTTGAGAACAATGTATTCCTGCAGCTCCACCGCAGTCTTTGCAGTGATGATAAGGTATTCTATTTCAATGAGAACTCCCGCGAATGTGATTTCGTAGTTCTGCGGAACGGGAATGTCGGAGAACTTATCCAGGTGTGCTGGGAGTTGACTCCGGAAAACAGAGATCGTGAAATCAAAGGTCTCATTGCGGCAGCTGAGGCCACGGGGTGCGGCAAATGCAGCATAATCACTTGGGAAC
>CAVKLO010000336.1:0-2215 GCA_963656985.1 Bulleidia sp.
CCGATAAGCGGTTCTCCGTCATCTCCGGTTATGACGCCGGTCACTCTGATGAGGTCTTTCTGCTGCGCGAAAGCCGGTGCGAATCCCAGGAGGGACAGCAGCACTGCCAGCAACAGAGAGACTGAAAATAACTTCTTCACCATAATTCACTTAGGTTAACAGTTTGTTTATTGATTATTTGGTTATGTCTTCGATGTCGATTGTCGTCGGGGAGGCTATTTCCTGAATATGACGGGAAATTCGGATATCCTCAATGTCGTGCAGCCGTACGGAATCAGGCGGATGGTCTCCTCCTGTCCGGCCGTGGCCGGATTGCCGTACATCTTGCTATAAGGCATCGGACCGGCCATACCGTTGTACAGCTGCCAGGTCGGTATCTTCTTGGCCTTGGCCTTCAGCACAATGGGGGCGGATTCGAGGTTCCAGTACCAGTCGGAGCGGAGTTTTTCCTCATCGACGCAGACTTCGAACGCCTCGTCCGCGTTGTCGAATTCGACGAGCCCGTAGTTCCACGCGGTCTTGGGATACACCTCATAGTAGAATTCGCCTCTCATAGGGTCGGCCGAATTGTCTTTCTTCACCCATTCTTCCTCGATCTCAAGAGCATACACGAGCGGGCCGCGTTCCACTGATATCGAGTTCTCGTACCATTTGCCGGTCCTTATGCCCATTGGGAACTCAAGTTCCACGACATCGCCGTCTTTCCATTCCCTGGAGATTATGGTCACGGTGCCGGGTGCCGTCGCCCTGACATCCTCTCCGTTGACCCTGATCTGAGGATTCTCCGTCCACGCGGGGATGCGCAGGTGCAGCGGGAATCCGGCCGGCTGTGCCGTCGAGAAGACGAAGCTGATCCGGCCCTCCATCGGGTAGCGGGTCTGCTCCTCTATGGTGACGGAAGCGCCTCCGGCCTGAGCTGTCACGCGGCAGGGAGAATAGGCGAGGGCGGCAAGTCCTCCGTCTGGAGTCGAGTACCAGAGGTTCTGTACGAACTTCGGCCAGCCTTGATGGAAATTGGAGGTGCAGCAGGGATATCCTGTGAGCATACCGTAGCAGAGGTCAGACTCTCTGTTGTTGATGTCGAAGTTGCGCAGACAGTGGCTGATCTGTACCTGATTCGCCTGCTGGAAATACTGTCTCGCCATAAAATCGTCCGTCAGCTGGGTCGGCAGGGCATTGAACGCCACCCTTTCGAGATGCTCCACGAACGAGAGGTCTCCGCAGATCTTGGTCATCTCTTCGAGAGAGAACATAAGCTCCACCGCGGAGCAGAGCTCCGAGCCCTGCGTGGGATTGTTGCCGTGCAGGAGTTCATCTCCTCCATACATTCCGGACGGGACACCGTTGTATTTGCGGATGTCGGCGAATCCTTTCCGTACGGCGTCGAGGTATTTTTGCTTCGGCTCGCACTGCCACCACACCACAGGCTCCTTTATCCCCTGGGCGAGGTTCACGCAGTGAATCGTGCTGAATCTGGACAGCTCATCCGTGTCGAGGAACATTCTGACATAGTCGTGGCTCTGCTCGTGCAGTATCTTCGCGAGTGAAAGCAGCCATTCTTCTCCGGTCTGGCGATAGAGCCAGACTACGACGTTGAGATTGTCACCGGCGCGGTATTCCGCCCAGTAAGTCCAGTGGCCGAGCGGACACTCCGGCAGAGTGCGGAGCTGGTAGCGGAAATAGCGGAGCATAAAGTCTATGACCCGGCCGTCACCGGTTGCCGACCAGTATTGCTGGAGAAATTTCAAGACTACCATCCGGGGCCACCAGTCACGGGAGTTGTCCCTCTGCAGACCGTTTTCGGGGCTATAGTCGGTCTTGGGACCGAAAAATCCGTCTTCGTCCTGACTCGCGAGAGCCCATTCCACCCAGGGCTGGGCTTTCTGCTTGAGACTGTCGTCGTCAAGTATGTAGGCGAGAGGGATCAGTCCGTCTATCCAGTACGGGCCTCTCTCCCACTGGTCGCCGTCGCCTCCGAGCCATCCGTTGCGGCTGCCCATCACCGAAGGATAGAGTTCGTCCATCCTCGAAGTCATACCGTCTCTCTGACGCAGCAGAGTCTCTTTCAGCCAGCCTTCGGGCTTGATGCTCCCGAGCCGGAGCTCGGAATATGCCAAGGGCTGTACTCCTTCGGAGCAGGATGTGGTCAGTGCCGTCATAGCGAGAAAGGCCATTGCCATAAGTTTGTGTAAAGACATAAAAATCCGGTTATGTT
>CAVKLO010000337.1:0-2213 GCA_963656985.1 Bulleidia sp.
CCTCCGGGTCGATTTCGAGCTTCTTGCCGTCAAGTTCGAAAATCTTGGCGTACTGCTTGAGAATCGCGTTCTTGGGCTCGGAGAGTATGCGCTTCAGGGCTTCGCGGTCGAGCCGGTCCAGATAGGTGATGACCGGCAGACGGCCGATGATCTCGGGGATGAGTCCGTAGGCGCGAAGGTCCTCGGCCGAGACGTACTGGAGGAGATTCTCCTTGTCCACCGTCTGCTTCTCGGCGGCTCCGAAGCCGATTATCTGAGTGTTCAGCCTCTGGGCGATGCGCCTCTCGATGCCCTCGAAGGCTCCGCCGCAGATGAAGAGGATATTCTGGGTGTTCACGTGCACGAAATCCTGCTCGGGATGCTTGCGGCCTCCTTTCGGAGGGACATTCACCACATTGCCTTCGAGAAGCTTGAGCATAGCCTGCTGCACGCCCTCGCCGGAGACGTCTCGGGTGATGGACGGGTTGTCGCTCTTTCGCGCCACCTTGTCTATCTCGTCGATGAAGACTATTCCCCTTTCGGCCTTGACCACATCGTAGTCAGCCTCCTGGAGCAGGCGCGTGAGAATGCTCTCCACATCTTCGCCCACATAACCGGCCTCGGTGAGCACGGTGGCGTCTACTATGGTGAAAGGTACGTCGAGGAACTTGGCTATGCTTCTGGCCATCAGGGTCTTGCCTGTTCCGGTAGGACCCACCATCAGTATGTTCGACTTCTCAAGCTCCACTCCGTCGTCAGGCTGTTCCACGAGATTGTGGTTAATGCGCTTGTAGTGGTTATAGACGGCCACGGAGAGCAGTTTCTTCGCCCTGTCCTGCCCTATCACATACTGGTCGAGATACGCCTTGATGTCTTTAGGCTTTACAGAAGTGTCCAGTTTCCTCCCCTGCGACGAGCTGCGTTTTCCGCTGTCCATCTCGTCCAGATATTCGGCCGCGAGACGGATGCAGTCGCTGCAGATGAAGCCGTAGATGCCGCTGAGCATAAGCGGCACCTCGCGTTCAGTGCGGCCGCACATACAGCAGCGGCTCCCTTGTTTTTTCCCTGCCATTATTTATTCCTTTTCTTGAGAATCTCATCCACCATACCGTATTCCAGAGCCTCACGGGATGTCATCCAGAAATCCCTGTCCGCATCCGCGAACACTTTCTCGTAAGGCTGGCCGGTATGCTCGGAAATGATGCTGACGAGCTCGGCGCGAGTCTTCTCTATCTCCTTGGCGGCGATGAGGATATCGCTCGCCTGCCCTTTGGTGCCGCCCAGCGGCTGATGGATCAGCACTCTGGAATGCGGAAGGGCGCTGCGCTTTCCCTTTTCGCCGGCGCAGAGCAGGACCGCTCCCATAGAGGCCGCCATCCCGGTACAGATCGTGGCCACGTCCGGCTCTATGATCTGCATAGTGTCATAGATGCCGAGTCCGCTGGAGACCTGTCCGCCCGGCGTGTTCAGATATAGGGAAATGTCCGCCTTGCTGTCAGTGGAGGCGAGAAAAAGGAGCTGGGCCTGGATGATGTTCGCCACATCGTCGTCGATGGGCACCCCCAGAAAGATGATGCGGTCCATCATAAGGCGGCTGAACACGTCCATAGATGCGACGTTAAGCTTGCGCTCCTCGATGATGGTGGGGTTTATGTAGGAGTCGTGCGCCGACTCGTAACGCTGCAGAGCTGTGGAACTTATGCGCCGGTCCAGTCTGGCGTATCTTTCGAATTCGTTTTTGTCCATCATAATAAGTGGTGATGAAAAAGGTCAGAACTGCACCGGGGGCAATTCTGACCTGAATTTATATCCGGTATATCGTCAAATCGTCATCCTTGCTGCCGTTCGGAAACAGCGGCTCAGGCCAGCTCTCTGAATTTCTCGAGGGAGATGGACTTGCCCGAAAGAGTGATCCTTTCGCGCACCGCCGCGATTACCTTCCGGTTCTCGACGCCCTCGTATATTCTCTGAACCTGCTGCCGGTCACGCATCATATTGTCCACCTGGTCGTTTATGATGTTTCCCGGAATGTTCTGCATTCCGTACATAGCGTACTGGTAAGAGACATATTCACGGGCGGACTCTTTAATCTCCTCCGGTGAAACCTTGATTTCGTAAGCGTTCATAAGATGGTCGCAGATCATCTGCCATCTGTAGTCCTCCAGGAAGGCCGGGAATTCCTTCTCGATCTGCTCCATAGTGAACTTCTCCTTGTTTATGCTGAAGAGCCATCT
>CAVKLO010000338.1:0-2210 GCA_963656985.1 Bulleidia sp.
CTGCGAGAGAGGTGCGAGCTTCATATTCACCTTCGCCGCTATGGCGTGGTTGCCGACCTTGGTGTGGATGTTATATGCGAAGTCCAGCGCCGTGGCGCCTTTCTGCAGGGTCCTCTGGTCGCCCTTCGGGGTATAGACCACTATTTCGTGGCCGGTGAGGTCGTTGTGTATGATGTCCAGAAGCTCCAGAGCGCTCACGTCGTCGCTCATTATGATTTCCTTCACCTCGGAGAGCCACTTGTCCATCTCGGAATCGTTCTCGCTGATGAAGCCTTCGCGCTTGTAGGCCCAGTGGGCCGCTATGCCCTTCTCCGCGATGTCGTCCATCCTCTTCGAGCGGATCTGGATTTCGATCCAGATGCCTATCTGGCTCATCACCGTGCAGTGCAGAGCCTCGTAGCCGTTGCTCTTGGGATGCTTGACCCAGTCGCGCATACGGCTGGCCTTGTACTTGTACAGGCTCGTTATTATGGAGAAGATGTGATAGCACTGGTCCCGCTCGGTCTCCTTGGAGCCGGCGGGAGGATTGAAGATGATGCGGACGGCGTAGAGGTCGTAAATCTGCTCGAAGCCTATGTTTTTCGTTCGCATCTTGTACCAGATGGAATAAGGGGTCTTCACCCTCTTCAGTATCCTGAAATCGAAGCCTGCCTTCTGCAGCGCGGCGGAGATGGGGGCGATGAACTCGTCTATCTTCGCGTCCTTGTCGGAGACAGTCCTGTCGATCTCCGCCAGAATGTCGGAGTAGGCCTCCGGTTCCTTGTACTTCAGCCAGATGTTCTCCATCTCGGACTTGACCTCGTAGAGTCCGAGGCGGTGCGCGAGAGGGATGAAGATGTACATAGTCTCGCTGAGGATCTTGTCACGCTTGGCCTCGGGCATATATTCTATGGTGCGGCAGTTGTGCAGGCGGTCGGCGAGCTTGATGAGCACTACGCGCACGTCGTCGTTCAGCGTAAGCAGGATGCGCTTGAAGTTCTCGGCCTGGATGCTCACGGCGGAGGCTGCAGGACGGCGGCCTTCGTTGTCGAGCACGTTCTTAATCTTCGTCAGACCGTCCACAAGCGAGGCTATCTTGTCTCCGAACAGCGTGCGGATGTCCTCGACCGTGTAGTCCGTGTCTTCGACCACATCGTGCAGCAGCGCGGCCGCGATGGACTTGTAGCCGAGGCCGATGTTCTCCACCACTATCCTGGCCACGGCCAGAGGATGGAGGATGTACGGCTCTCCGGAACGGCGGCGGACATTCTTGTGCGCCTCGTTGGCGAAGTCGAAGGCCTTCTTCACCGTCTCGAACTCGTGTTCGTTCGGGCAGCGCTTTCTGGCTATGGCGAGCAGTTTCTGGTACTCCTGCTCTATCAGTTCATAATCCTGTTCGTTGAATTCGGAAAGACTCATTGCTCGGGTTCCTCCATTTCTCTTTCAGCCTTGAGGCGGTCCAGAAGGGGAGTGAAGTCCCTCAGGCTGCCCTCGGGTATATTGTATTTGTCTATGTTCTGCATTCCGTAGCAGAGCTGTTCGCCGTAGATGATTATCTGCCAGCTGTAGTTTACCCACATAAGGAAGAGCGGGATGGCCGCGATGGCCCCGTACACTCCGTTCAGCCTCGACACGAAGAGCTGTGCTTCCAGATAGATGTACTGGAAGAGCACGAAGATGAGGGCGGAGACGAGCGAGGAGCGCAGTGCGTACCTGTATTTCACATCCACGGCCGGGATGAACTTGTACATCGCGGAGAAGGTGAATGCAGCTATGGCGTAGAACACCGTCCAGCCCATAAGGGCGGTGATGAACGAGAGTTCCTTTATCTTTATGTGGATGCCGATGAGGCCCGTGACGTTCGTGTACAGGGCGATGCCCGCTCCGAAAACGAGAACCACGAAAGGCGAAATCATCAGAGCCGCTATGTAGAAGGAGAAGCGCTTGTAGATGCGGCGCGGAATCTTGCGTATCTTCCAGACGTTGTTGAAGACCCTCTCCACCTGGAACATAAGCCAGAGCACGGCCCAGAGGAAGGTAAGGGCGCTTATGAGTCCCACGGCTCCGGAGCGGGCGATGTCCACTATGCCCTCGGCCTTGTCGACTATGAAACCGACGAGGTCGGGATAGGACGGAAGCAGGGTGTAGAGCAGCTCGGATATCTTGTCGGCGACCCCCATACCGCCTCCCACTGCGAAGACGAAGGCCGCGAACGGGACTATGGACAGAGC
>CAVKLO010000339.1:0-2207 GCA_963656985.1 Bulleidia sp.
CCAGAAAGCTCCCTCTCTTCAAGGGAATGCACCGCTTCCTGCCCGCGCTGATACTGCTGCAGGACGGAGCGCAGTATGTGCAGGTCCCCGTCCGCCACTTCCCGAGGGAGGCCGGAAAATCGAAATACCACCTCTGGAACCGCCTCTGGGGTCCGTTCATAGACTGTTTCGCATACCGCTGGATGCGCAGCCGCTATATAAACTACAGACTCAAGGAAGGTAATCTGAGATGAACACGGACCAGCTGATACTCACCGGGATCGGGCTTCTGTCCCAGGGGTTTTTCTCCGCGAGGATACTTGTGCAGTGGTACAAGTCCGAGAAGAGCAAGTCCCTGCAGTCCCCCACTCTCTACTGGGTATTCAGCCTCATAGGGTCCTACCTGATGTTCATCTACGGATGGGGGCGGAACGATTTCTCCATCATAACCGGACAGTTCATCACCTACTACATCTACATCTGGAACCTGAACGCCAAGGGGCATTGGCGGACACTGCCCGCCCTGCTGAAGCTTATCATAGCCCTCACTCCGGTGGCGGCGATGTGCTTCGTACTGAAAGACGCCGGGCAGTTCTTCGAGAATTTCCTGAACAACGAGCTCATACCCGTCCCTCTGGTGATTTTCGGCACCGTAGGGCAGGCCATATTCTCCCTGAGATTCGTCTATCAGATCATCTACTCCGCGCGGAGGCATCAGTCATCGCTCCCCCTGCAGTTCTGGGCCATCAGCCTGCTGGGCTCGGGCATCATCATAATCTACGGCATACTCAGACTCGACATAGTACTCATCCTCGGGCAGAGTTTCGGTTTCCTGTCATACATAAGAAGCGTTATGATAGGTCTGAAAGCCCGCAATACAAGTGAAAAGCAATGAGACGGCACCCTGTACTGACCGGCATACTCTTCGTGTTCCTCTGTCTTCTCCCGCTGATGTCCGGCAGGGATTTCACTCCGGACAATGAACTGCGCTACCTCCAGATAGCCGACGAGGCCATCGAAAACGGCAGCGTGTTCACCTTCACGAACGACGGCCGTCCCTACGCCGACAAACCGCCCCTCTTCCTGTGGCTGGTGATGCTGCTGCGATTGGCCGTAGGCCGGCATAGCATATTGCTCCTTTCGCTGCTCGCGTTCATTCCTGCGGCCGTAATCGCTTGTGTGATGGACAGATGGCTGATGCTCGCGTACGAGGAGAAGGGACGGAGCGCGGATCCCGGCACGCGTCTGGCGATGGTGCTGATGCTCTTCACGAGCGGGATGTTCTGCGGGACCTGCTTCTTCCTGCGTATGGATATGCTGATGACGATGTTCATCATCCTCGCATTCTACTCATTCTACAGAAGTTACACTTTCCGCAGAGACTCCTCCCTGCAGTCCTGGCTGCTGCCGCTGTGGATTTTCCTCGCGCTCTTCACGAAAGGCCCCGTCGGGCTGCTGATGCCGCTGCTGGGCATAGCCGTTTTCCTCATCATCCGCAGGGACGCGAACCTGCTCGGCAAATATCTGGGATTCAAGACTCTCGGAGTCATCATTCTGCTCTGTGCGCTGTGGCTCGGGGGTGTCTGGCTCGAAGGCGGCAGGGAGTATCTCTATGAGCTGACCGTGCATCAGACGGTGGGGCGCGGCATAAACGCCTTCACCCACGCCAAGCCTTTCTGGTACTATTTCGAGGCGCTGCCGATTAATCTCGCGCCTTACGTCCTCTTCAGTCTCCCGATAATAATCATCTCATACATAAAGTCTTACGGCAAGACCATAATGGAGTCCCTGCTGCTCTGTTCGGCTCTGGCCACCTTCATAATGCTGTCCTGCTTCAGCTCGAAGCTCGCCATCTATCTGCTGCCTCTCGTCCCGGGTCTTACCTACTGCATTCCACTGGCCATCGAAAGGCTCGGCTGGAAGGGCTGGATGAGCGCCTGTCTGAAGACGACCATAGTGATTCTGAGCCTGATAGGACTGTTCGGACTCGTCGCCGTCCTCGTACTGCCGCATCTCGGTCCGCAGTCGGGGCCGATCGGGGAGCTTCAGAATCTTCTGGGGACTATGTCTTTCCTAAGTTCTCCTGCGGTCATAACGGCTATGGCGATACTCTTCGCCGGCGGCGTCTTCAGCCTGCTGCTCTGTTCGAACAGGGCGCACTGGAGCGCACCGGCAGCTTCGCTCGCGGCCACGATTCTGCTTACGGTATTCGCCGCCTCGTTCACGAT
>CAVKLO010000340.1:0-2179 GCA_963656985.1 Bulleidia sp.
GGGTACCGAGGCCCGCAGAAGAGGGAAGGATGTCATTCTCGGACCCGCCATCAATATCCAGAGACTTCCTGTGGGAGGACGCACCTATGAATATTTCAGCGAAGACCCGTTCCTTGCCGCCAGACTTGCGGTAGGATATATAAAAGGTACGCAGGATGCCGGTACGGCTGTCTGCGTCAAGCATTTCGCACTGAACAACCAGGAGACTAACCGGGCCAGCGTCGATGTGAACATAGATGAGCGCACTTTCCGCGAACTGTACCTCAAGCCTTTCGAGGCATCCGTCAAAGAGGCGGGAGCGTGGTCGGTGATGTCCGCGTACAATAAAATCAACGGCACATACTGCCCTGAGAACGAACATCTCCTCAACGAGATACTCCGAGGAGAATGGGGTTTCAACGGCCCTGTCATCTCCGACTGGGGCGGAACCTACAGCACAGTACCGTCCGCGCTTCACGGTATGAATGTCCAGATGCCGGGGGACAACTTCTTCGGTCAGGCCCTGATCGACTCCGTAAAGGCCGGAGCCGTACCCGAGAGCGTCATAGACCTCAAAGTCCGCGAGCTTCTGCGCCTTCGCTTCACGGTGGAGGCCATCGCTCCTGAGAACTGCAACAAGGAAGTCGCTTCCACTCCGGAAAGCCGCCGCACGGCCTACGAGGTGGCGAGCAAAGCCGTCGTCCTGCTGAAAAATGAAGGAAGCATCCTCCCTATCAGAAAGGATGTCAAGAAGATAGCCGTCATCGGACGCAACGCCGTAGCCCTGACCCAGTCGGGCGGCGTAGGCGCGGGCGTGAAGTCCGTCTATGAAATCACGCCGCTCCAGGGCATTATGAACAAGGCCCCGGAAGGAGTTGAAGTGGCGTATGCTCCGGCCTATAAGAACTACGCGAGCCTATACGGACGCGCGTCCGGAGGCCCGGACAATGCCGCCTCTCTCGACGAGGCTCCGGATCCGAAGCTTCTTGCCGAGGCCATCGCGGCGGCCAAGGGAGCCGATCTCGTCATCTTCGTCTGCGGTACCAGCAAGACCATCGAGTCTGAAGGCTTCGACCGCAGCAATATCAAACTTCCTGTAGGACAGGACGAAATCGTGAAGTCCCTCGCGCAGGTGAACCCCAACATCGTGAGTGTGATCATCTCCGGCGGACCTTGCGACCTTCAGGAGCTGACGAAGTACTCCCCTGCCATCGTAGAGGGCTGGTGGAACGGCCTCGAAGGCGGCAACGCTCTGGCCGACGTGCTCTTCGGCAACATCGCCCCTTCTGGCAAGCTGCCTTTCACCTTCCCTATACAGCTCGAAGACTCTCCGGCTTACGCTATGGGCAATTTCCCTCAGAAAGAGGATGTCGGAGAAGACCTATTCACCTCCACGTTCCGCAAGGACATCACCGGAGGCAAGGACAAGTGGCAGAACAGGAAATCGCCGAAAGCGTTCTACACCGAGAAGCTGCTCGTGGGCTACCGCTGGTTCGACACCAAGCGGAAACCGGTGATGTTCGCGTTCGGACACGGTCTCTCATACGTGGACTTCGAATACGGGAACATCTCCACCGACCACTCACGCTACAGGCCGGACGGCACGATAAAAGTCAGCTTCACGCTGAAGAACACGGGCGATATGACAGCCGATGAGATTCCGCAGCTCTACATCCGCCACCTGAACGCCAAAGTCGAGTATCCGTACAAGGAACTCAAAGCCTTCAGCCGCGTGACCCTCGATGCAGGGCAGACAAAGACCGTGACGCTCGAAGTGCCGGTAAGCGAACTCCGCTACTGGGACGAAGACGAAAACGGCTGGAAGCTTGAAGAGGGCGAAATCGAACTGCTGCTCGGCAGCGCGTCGGACGACATCCGCCTCAGCACGAAAGTAAAAATCTAAGCAGTTAGTTAATAATTATTTGGCGTGGCCGGGGAATACACCCCCGGCCTTAAGGGTTAAGACACGTATGAAGAAAATCACAAATTCCATTCTGTTTCTGCTTTTCATCCTCACGACCTCAACGGCCTGGGGACAGAAAAGCGATGTCAAGGCCGAGATTATGGCGGATTCTCTGAAAGCTTACGGAGGAGACTATCCGTATCCGACCGAGGTTCCCGCCCTCACGAAGGCTCCAAAAGGCTACAAGGCCTTCTACATCAGCCATTACGGCCGGCACGGCTCGCGCTACTACTGGGG
>CAVKLO010000341.1:0-1190 GCA_963656985.1 Bulleidia sp.
TTTATGAACTGGTCGGTGGCCTTCTTCCACTCGGTGCTGGACTTGAGAGCCTCGGCCTGCTCGATGAGGGAGAGCTTCTTGTCCATATTCTCGCTCATATTGCCCTTATACTCGGCATAGAATTCGCGCTTCTTCCCGTAGAACTTGTCGCAGGCGGCGCGGAAGCGGTCGTAGATCTTCTGGTTATCCTTCTTCGAGGCGAAGCCTATGCCCTTCCACTGCTTCTGGATGTCCTCTATCTGTTTGGAGAGGGCGTTCCACTCGTTGGAAGCGGTAATCTCCCTGTCCGCGATAGCCTCCACAAGCTCGCAGAGTCTGGTCTTGGCCACGAGATTCTCGGCCTGCTTCGATTTCTGGCCCTCGAAATAGGCCTGATACTTCTTATTTATTACTGAAGTGGCCGCGCGGAAACGCTCCCAGATGGAGTCGCGGTATTCCTTGGCCACAGGGCCGAACTCTTTCCACTGCTCGTGGAGCTTCTGCAGCTCTCGGAAAGCCTCCACCACATTCTCGTTCTCGGAGAGCTTCTCGGCCGCCTCGCAGAAGGCCTGCTTGGCTTCGAGGTTCTTGCGGAAATCCAGATCGCGCAGGTCGCGGTTTATCTTCACCATATCGTAGAACTTCTCCACATAGTACTGGTAGGAGTCGTTCACGTTTCTGAAATGCTGCACAGGGACAGGGCCGATGGCTCTCCAGCGGGCCTGGATCTCACGGAATGCAGGGAAAGTGGCGCTGATGTCCTCCTGCTTCTCCACGAGGTTCTTCAGGTCTTCGATGACGGCGAGCTTGAGGGTGTAGTTATTCTCCCGTTCGCTCTCCTGCTGGCGGTTAAGCTCGGCGCGCTCCTTCCTGTATTCATTATAAAGGGACTTGAAGCCCGCCTCGATGGCCTCGAACGGGTTCACTCTTGTTTCGCTTTCGGCAGCGGGAATCTCTTCCTTAGCGGTTTCAGCCGCAGCAGATGTATCGCTCTTCGCAGCTTCAGCTGCCTCCGCTGCGTTCTGCGCTGTCTCTGCCTGCGCCGCTGTCACGTTCTGTGCGGATGCGGCAGCCTCAAGAGCATCGTCTTCGCCGGGTTCGTCCACCCGGGAGCCGAGTCCGGCTTCGAACTTCTCTCTGGAGAGTCTCCTGTAGAATGCGGACTTTATGGCTTCCGCTTCTTTCGAATGTCTGGCCTTCTCGATGCCGTC
>CAVKLO010000341.1:1244-2167 GCA_963656985.1 Bulleidia sp.
CAGAGTCTTCTCTGCGTAGTTTACGGTCTCGCGGGCTTCTTCGGCGGCCGGAGCTTTATCTTCGGCAGGGGCAGCTTCCTCAGCAGGAGCTGTTTCCTCGGCAGGGGCTTTCTCCTCTTCAGGAGCAGCTTCTTCAGCTTGACCCGCTTCTTCTACAGGGGCGGCTTCTTCTGCAGGGGCGGCTTCCTCTGCCTGAGCGGCTTCTTCGACAGGGGCTGTTTCCTCAGCCGGAGCTGTTTCTTCTACGGGAGCGGTTTCGGCAGGGGCGGCCGGCACCGGAGTTTCTTCCGCCGCAGCCGTCTGCCCGGACTGTGCTTCAGGAACAAGTACATCTGAAGACAGGTTCTCTTCAGGGATGATTACATCGCTCATAACAACAAGAGTTTCAAGGTTAATTCTAAACCGTAACGTCCTCGCGCCCCACCGCGCGGGTGCGGTTCCGGGGTCCGGAAACATTACTTCCAAGTCGCAAATATATCAATTTTTGAGTAAAAACACTATTTTTGCGGACCAATAATGAATATATGCGAATAGACATCATCTCCGCAGTTCCGGAACTGCTCGACAGCCCCCTCTCCGGCTCCATCGTGGGACGGGCCGTGAAGAAAGGCCTCGTGGAAATCCACGTCCACAATCTCCGCAAATACGGCATAGGACCGCGCAGGAACGTGGACGACTACAGCTACGGCGGAGATGCCGGGATGGTGCTGATGGTAGAACCCGTTTACAGGATGATAGAGGAGCTGAAGTCCGAAAGGGAATACGATGAGGTCATCTATATGTCGCCGGACGGGGAAGTTCTCAAGCAGGGAATCTCCAACGAGCTTTCTCTCAAAGAGAACCTCATCATCCTCTGCGGACACTACAAGGGCATAGACCACCGCATCAGAGAGCATCTGGTCACCCGCGAGATTTCCGTGGGC
>CAVKLO010000342.1:0-2155 GCA_963656985.1 Bulleidia sp.
AATATATGACCTCCGACGCGAAGAGCACGATGGCCGACCTGCGCCGCGCCAACGGCCGCGAGCAGCCCTGGAAGGTGAAGTATTTCGGCATAGGCAACGAGGCCTGGGGCTGCGGCGGCAGTATGCGCCCCGAGTATTACAGCGACCTCTTCCGCCGCTACGGCACCTATCTGCGCAACTTCGGCGACAACCGCCTCTATAAAATCGCATCCGGAGCCTCCGACTACGACTATAATTGGACGGAAGTCCTGATGAAAAATCTGCTGAACAGGGGGATGGACGCGATTTCGCTTCATTATTACACCGTGCTGGACTGGAACGGAAAGGGTCGCGCCACGGTTTTCTCCGATGAGGCTTACTACAATCTCATCTCGAAGAGCATCGAGATCGAGGAGGTACTCCGCCGGCACATCGCGATTATGGACAGCGCTGACCCTCAGAACAGCGTCGCGCTGCTCCTGGACGAGTGGGGGACCTGGTATGAAGTGGAGCCGGGTACGAACCCGGGGCATCTCTACCAGCAGAATACGATGCGCGACGCCATCATCGCGGCGCTGAACTTCGACATCTTCCACAAGTACACCCGCCGTCTGAAGATGGCCAACATCGCCCAGGTGGTCAATGTGCTTCAGTCTATGATACTTACCGACGGTCCGCAGATAGTCCTGACCCCGACTTACCACGTGTTCGAGATGTACAATGTCCATCAGAACGCGGAGTTCCTCGCTTCGGACTGCGTCAGCCCGAGAATCAAGTGCTCCCGCAAGGTCGATGTGCCCCGGGTGGACGCCACGGCCTCGCGCAAGGACGGGGTGATGAACATTTCGCTCGTAAACACCGACCTGAAGCGTTCCGCGACCGTTCTGGTGACATTCGACAACCCGAAGGCAGTCTCGCAGGTCCTCTCCGCCCGCGTGCTCACCTCGGCTAACGCGCACGACTGCAATGACTTCGCCTCTCCGGGCAAGGTCGCTCCGACCGAGTTCAAATCCTTCAGACTGACCGCCGCCGGCCTCGAAGTAACCCTGCCGCCTCTCTCCGTCGTGGCGCTCGGAGTAAAGTGAGCCATATTCCGGACTCCGCATCCTGCGGCATCCAATCTTAGTGATGATGAAATTACAACTCTTCCCGACCCGATTCTCCGATGAAAAGAGCACTGCTTGCCTGCGCTGCGGCGCTATGTCTCTGCGCCGCAGCGCAGGGGCAGAATCCCATCATCCGCGACCAGTTCGCGGCTGACCCTACCGCCAGAGTTTTCGACGGAAAACTCTATCTGTACGCCTCGCACGACATCATCAGTCCGGTGGATCCCGGACGGCGCTGGTTCGCGATGGCTGACTACCACGTCTTCACTTCCGATGACCTTATCGGCTGGACAGACCTCGGAGTCATTCTCCGTCAGGAAGATGTGCCCTGGGGCAAGTCCGATGGATATGCTATGTGGGCTCCGGACTGCGTCTTCAGAAACGGCAGGTATTATTTCTTCTTCCCCGACGCCCCGGCGGAGGGCTCGGGCTTCCGTGTGGGGGTAGCCGTCTCTCTTTCTCCCGAGGGCCCTTTCACCCCCGAAGCAGGCCCCATCGAAGGCGTGGAGGGAATCGACCCCTGTGTTCTTGTGGACAGGGACGGGACTCCCTACCTTTACTGGTCGGGTAACGGAGAACTGTGGGGAGCGAAGCTCCGGGACGATATGACCGCCCTCGATTCCGCTCCGGCCAGAGAGGACGGGAATCTTCCCGGTGGATTCAAGGAGGGGCCGTTCGTATTCGAGAAGGACGGGCGTTATTATCTGACCTATCCGTGGGTGCAGGACAAAACGGAAACGCTGGCTTATGCTATGGGGGACAGTCCTCTCGGGCCATTCGAGTTCAAGGGCATCATTATGGACCGGCACTCGGACGGGTGCTGGACTAACCATCATTCAATGGTGGAATACAAGGGGCAGTGGTATCTGTTCTATCATCACAACGATTATTCCCCGCAATTCGACAAGAACCGCTCCGCCCGCATAGACAAGGTCATTTTCAACGCCGACGGCACCGTCAAGTCGGTGACGCCCTCTCTTCGCGGTGTGGGAGTCACTCCGGCACGGGAGAAGATTCAGCTGGACCGTTACAGTGCGGTCTGCCCTGTCGGGACGTGGATAGACTTCCTC
>CAVKLO010000343.1:0-2143 GCA_963656985.1 Bulleidia sp.
GTTCAATCTAAGTTACAGGACCTCATAGACCGGAGTGAAATGAATCTACATTCAGGCCTTTGGTTAAGTTGTGTTTTTCTATTCGCTTGCGATATTATACAAATAATGTCTAACTTTGCGGGTGGATAGAATAAATGCGTCAGATTATGAGCATCGCAGACTGGATAGATGGGCTTGCTCCGAGCGGCAGATACACGTTCTCCAAGGAGGATGTGCGCGAGGAGTTTCCATCCAAGTCCGCTCCTACAGTCGACACGGCCCTGCACCGGGCCGTAGCCAAAGGCCGTGTGTTCTCCCCCTGCCGCGGCTTTTATGTGGTTGTGCCTGAAGAATACAGACTCTGGGAAGCCGTGCCGCAGGAAGTGTATCTTGATAAGATGATGCAGCATCTCCGACGGAAATACTATGTCTCGCTGCTCAGTGCAGCCGAACGCCACGGCGCGGCCCATCAGGCTCCAATGGGTTTTCAGGTGATGGTGGAAGCTCCCGTGATGCGGGACAAAGAGCGTGAAGGCTATGCCATACGATATGCCGAGCGGCGGGAAATCCCTATTCCCTATGTCCAGCGGCTGGAGGTGCCGGCCGGCTGGCTGAACATCTCAAGTCCGGAGCTGACTGCTGTGGATCTGGTGGCCTATCAGGAGCATATCGGCGGTCTCACAAGAGCGGCGACGGTATTGGAAGAACTGTCTCTGAAGCTGGATTTCAGCAAGTTGGGTACAGATTTCCTGAGGGTAGCATCCGCTCCGGTGTTCCAGCGTCTGGGGTATCTTCTGGACTGCGTGCTGGAAGAGGAGGCCATCGCAGACGGTCTGCTCGCCCTGATGAAGTCAGGAGGCCTGAAGATGAAAGCCGTCCCGCTCAGATTGGGCGCGCCGGCAGACGGCTCCGAAGTGGAGAGGAAATGGAAAGTGGCAGTGAATCAAGATATTGAAATAGACGACTTATGATACAGAAAGTATTTCTAACCCAATGGGGTACGGTTGTGCCGTGGTCCTCGCCGCGCCTGGTGGAGCAGGATCTGATTATATGCAGGGCGCTGGTGTCGATATACAGCGACCCCTTTCTGAAAAATCATCTCGCCTTCCGCGGCGGCACGGCGCTGCACAAGCTCTATCTAAAACCGCAGCCGCGCTATTCGGAGGACATCGACCTTGTACAGGTGGATGCCGAGCCTATCAAGGAAACGATAGACCACCTGCGCGAAGCCCTCTTCTGGTTGGGCGAACCAGTCGTGAAGCAGAAGAAGCACAACAACACCCTCGTCTTCCGCGTCCAGCCGACCGACTTGGGCGCCGGCGAGATTCACCTGAAAGTGGAAATCAACTGCAAGGAGCATTTCAGCGTCTTCCCGATGACGCGTGTCCCTTTTTCTGTCAAGAACGGTTGGTTCAGCGGCGAGTGTGAAATCCTCACCTATGAATTGGATGAACTGGTCGGGACGAAGGTTCGCGCGCTCTATCAGCGCCTGAAGGGACGCGACCTCTTCGATGTTTACACCGCGATTTCCTCCGGCAAACTGGATGTTGAGAGGGTTATGGCAGCCTATGACCGCTATCTCCGCTTTGTGGCCAGCCACGCCCCGACTTACAAGGAATTCGTGCTGAATATGGACGACAAAATGCAGAACCCCGAGTTCCTCGGCGACACCGCTGGACTCCTCCGCCCCGGAATAGCTTTTGACCCGCAGACGGCGTGGGACAACGTACGAGCGGATCTGGTCGCCTTTCTTTTAAAGGGCGACACAAGACCCGGCTCGAAATGATGTGCTCCGCTTGCCGATTCAGCTGCCGGACTCAGTCGTTGACGATGATTTTCGAGCTTCCCCTGACGGTCACGCCGTTCTCGGTGTACTCGGCCGTGAGGACGGTCTCGCCGTTGCCCTGCATACCGCGGACCTTGCCGTCGGAGCCGTAGATGATGTGCTGCGCCCCGTCGTCCGTGACGGACCACCTGCAGACTTTAGGAGAGATCTCCCTCTTCGTCCCGTCAGCGAATGACGCGTAAATCTTCAGCGTAATTTCTTCTCCGCGCCCGAGGGTGACTTCCGCAGGAGAAAGCTCCAGGGCTGTTACTTCCGTGCCGTCGCCCTTGACGGTCACCTGTATGTCCTTCTGGAAGACAGCTATCGGAGCGCTGATGT
>CAVKLO010000344.1:0-2132 GCA_963656985.1 Bulleidia sp.
CTGTGGAGCAGATCGACTCCCATCCGAAGCTTACCCGCAAAAGAGCCGAGCTGCTTGTTCCCAGAGTGGCCCTGAAGCCCGTGAAGTCGATGATTCCCGGGCAGTCCTCCCCTCTGGACACCATAGACACCTCGAATCCGAGGATAAAGCTCGTGCTTTACGATGACAATACCTGGAAGTACGTCAAGGACGGAGACCTGGTGAAGAACGACTCCACATTCACGGCGTTCTGGGACTCCTCCCGTGCGGACCCTTACCATACAAGTTTCTCCGACCTCCCGGACAGGGTTTCCATCTGGCTCGTGGACTCGACCTCGCAGTTCTGCGTGCCGTATCAGACGAAAATCTATTCCCGTTTCGGAGTACGTCGGGGACGCAGGCACCAGGGCGTGGACCTGCCGCTGAAGACGGGTGAACAGGTACGCGCCGCATTTGACGGCAAGGTGCGCATCTCCGGCTATATGAAGGGCTACGGGAACCTTGTGGTCATCCGCCACGAGAACGGTCTGGAGACATTCTACGGGCATCTTTCGAAGCGCCTGGTGGAGGTGAACCAGTGGGTTCACGCCGGCGAGGTGATCGGTCTCGGCGGTTCCACGGGCCGTTCCACCGGTCCCCATCTGCATTTCGAGACCCGTTATCAGGGCTATGCTTTCGACCCCGCCTGGATTGCGGATTTCGAAAAGGGGACTCTGCGCAGCGGAGTCTTCACCCTGAAGAAGAAATATCTGAGTGCGCGCAGCAACTATGTACCGGAATCCGAGGACGAGGAGGAGGACATCCTGATCGCAGAGAAGGAGGAGCGGGAGGAGGAGGCCAGATTGGCCGCCGAGGAGGCGGCCAAACGCTATCACACGATACGCTCGGGCGACACGCTCGGAGCTCTCGCGGTGAAATACGGCACCTCCGTGCGCCAGATCTGCGCGTGGAACGGCATCAAGGCTACGACCACCCTGCGCATCGGACGTAAACTGAGAGTTAAATAACAGTTAAATTCTTATAAAATGAATCTTAAAGACACTAAGTATTCCTCTTATTTCCTCGTGAAGGAAATGATGGACACTGTGGACACTGTCCGCAATTTCGACCCTTCCGTATCAGACTTCGTCTCGGACGAGGTGCTCAAGACCCGCCATCTGCTCTACTCGGGCGAGGGTTCGAGCCGCATTATGCCTTCGAAGAACGCTCTGCGCAAGCTCAAGACCTGGGGACTCGACATAAACGCCCAGACAGAGGGTGCGCACCAGGCCTGCGAGTACGACCTGAGCAAGTTCACTGTCCTGCTCGCTTCGAACTCGGGGCGCACGAAGGAGACTCTGCTGCTCGCCGAGAAGCTCAAGAAAGAGAACCATAGATTCTACGGCCTTACGGCCAATGCCGGCACGCCTCTCGACGAAGTGAGCACCAAGTGTTTCGTGCTGCGCTGCGGCTGGGAGAACGCCGTGGCCGCCACGAAGAGCGTGGTGGAGCAGGCTCTGTTCTGCGAGTCGGTGGTGTGGAACGTCGCCGGCAAGGATATGAAGGCCGCTCTCGCCTCTCTGCCGGAGAAGATCGAAGCCGCTCTGACGGTGGATATCCCCGCCGAGGTGGTGGAACACGCCCGCAAGGCGAAGACCATCTATTTCGCCGGAATGAATGACGGCGTGGCCGAGGAGCTTACCCTGAAGACGAACGAGATCGTGCGTCACAAGAGCGATTTCCTTGAGGGCACCTACGCTCTCCACGGGCCTGAAGAGGTTATGGAGGACGGAGATATCGTGTTCGTGGTGAATCCTATCGAGAGCGAGTACGAGAAATATCAGAAAGTGTTCGGCGGAGCCAATGTCCACGTCGTGGCCATCGACACCAAGCAGACTCCTTTCACTACGGTCATCGTTCCCGATGCCGGGGAGCTGCAGCAGTATGTCTATCTCTGCGCGGGCTGGAACATCCTCGTGGAGATCGGCCTCTCTCTCGGCGTGAACCTCGACAAGCCTTCGCGCGCACGCAAAGTCGGCAACGAGATGTAGTTTACCTCAGGCTCATCTGGAAAGAGGGTGCATTCTCGGAATGCACCCTCTTTTTCATAATCACTAAAGCCCTTCACAAAAACTTACCAACATTATCATCAAGCGTCAGTCCTCCTGTCCCTT
>CAVKLO010000345.1:0-2116 GCA_963656985.1 Bulleidia sp.
ATTATGCACGGTGTCCGCATTCTTCTGCGGAACCATATCCATATGCCCCTGCAGGATGACGCCCTTGCGGTTCTCATAGCCCGGTGTGGCAGGAACTCTCATTATCACATTTCCGGTATCGTCGGTGAATGTCTCGACGCCGTGGTTTTTCCCCCATTCGAGCAGATAGGCTCTTATCTTTTCCTCGTGCTTGGAAGGACGCGGGATGCGCGTGATGCCGTAGAAGTTATGGAAAACGACTTCCGGCTTCTGGTCTAAAATAGTCATTGGAACTGACATAACTGTGTTATTTTATTGTGTATGTGTTTATGTTTCCGAACTGGCTGATCGGGACTCTCGTCTCCAGAAGGATGGCGGAGCCGTCAGAAAGTTTTACCGAGCAGATGGCCGGTGTCCTGTAATATATTACGGTCCCCTTCACTCTGGCGTTCTCTCCCGGGGCGACTTCCGTCCCTTCGGACACTATGTCCACGAAGTACGGCTTGCCGGAGACATCGTCGGCCGGAAGAAGTCCGGCGGTGTCGGAAAGGCGGAATGCCACGAAAACGTGTTCTCTGGTATCAGCCGTCGGTACGAATTCGTAGTTCTTCTTCTGCGTCTCGCAGACGCTGTATCCGATGAAAAGGCTGAGATATTCCTTCTCCAGACGGGAGATTTCCTCTATGGCGGCTCCCATAGACTCGCCGCTGTAGTTCGCGTCCGTGTCGCCGGTGATAATCTGTATGCGGGTGGTGCGCAGCTTCAGGATCATATCGGCGGCCTCCTTGGCCTTCTGCTCAAGTGTCTTGGCCACCACCACGTTCTGGGAGACCGCGACCTGATTATAACTGCCGCTCCTGACCCCCTGATAGAGAGTGGTCTCTTCTGCGGTGTAGTTCGCGCTTATCCCCCTCGCAGCGAAATCGGCGTTCGCCTCCCCCGGAAATCTCCAGGAGCTCTCGCGGCCGAAGCTGCCCCCGGAGACCGAAATCAGACCCTGAGTGCTGAACTGAAGCAGAGTCCCCTCGACACTTCCCGGCAGGGTCTGCGTATAGCGGTGACTCAAGTCGGCTTCGATGTAAGGCGTCATCTTCACTGAACTTATCCTGTAGGTGACGGAGTTTTTCTCCGCCGCCTTGATTCCGAGATACTTCTCGGCATATCTGGCGTAGGGTCCGGCGAAAAAGCTCTCCTTCACCGCCTCCACCTCGAAACTGAGGCTTGTCTGCGGCAGGGCATAAGTCATTGTCACCGTGGATTTATCCTGCGAACGGAGCTGCGCGGACGCGGAGGCGAGCAGCAGCGCGGAGAAAATAAAAATTCTTTTCATCATCGTCGTAAGGTCGGACGGCCTTTGTTCCATCCGTCCACAAATATACCATTTTTTAAGCATCTCAGCCAAAATGCGGTAAAAAACTGCATTTTGGCTGAGATTTATGAAACGCGGAAGCACACAAGAAGTGATTCCGATGTTTAGTGATGATGAAAAAATAACTTAGGGACAGAGCGGGCGGAATTATTCGTCGGAGAGGATAGCGAACTGACCGTGGATTGTCACGGTGTGCCTTCCGTCCGGATAGTCATCCGTATAGTCATCCTCGAATGAACCTTCGACCTTGTATGTCCCGTCAGACTGCTTCGTAAGAGTTATGCTGCCCGATGAAGGGTACAGACGGGAGTGATTGAGCGGCCGGAGCCAGCTCTCGTCGTCCGGATCGGGATATGCGCCGAAGAACGTCCAGTATCTTGCAAAGTATTCGATTGTGAACGGCTCGCAAGTCAGGTCCGGATCGAGATCATAAGTTCCGGAATAGTCGTCCGTGGTCGCAGGAACATAAAGATATAGATTTGCGTAAGTGAAGTTGCCTTCTGCAGGGTTATCACCCATCGCAGGATCACCCTTGGACAAAGTGAGATCAAGGAATCTGACGTTGTCATCGTAATCATATAGATAAGCATAGCATTCCGCGAAAGTGATATCATAATCCTTCCTGATGTCGGAAGCTACTCTCGTATCGTACTTTCTGAGAACGGAGTCTGAATTGTCGCCGCAGACCGCCTTGAATGTGAACTTGAAGCTTTCAGCCTCTGAAGACTCAGTCTTTGCAGTCGTACCCTTCACTTTGAAGACATACTC
>CAVKLO010000346.1:0-2108 GCA_963656985.1 Bulleidia sp.
CTGCCGAGCTGTTCGGGAAGGGATCCGGCCGCACGGTCGCAATCCGCGAGAATGAACTCCCAAGTCTCCTTCTCAGTGCTGCGGGGAACCTTGATGGAACTTTCGTCACCCGGGACATAATCCTTGTCCTGAGCGTGATCGATAAGCGGAACGCCGCCATATCTTTTCGCAAGAGCGAAATAGATGTATGCGCGGACGAAGTAGCCTTCACCCTTGTAGCGGGCCGCGTCAGTCTCGGAAATATTGCCTTCGGAAAGGGAAGTCTCCACGCTCTCGAGGAACAGGTTCACCTGACGGATATCCGAATACGCACCGCTCCAATAGCTGAAGGTCTCGGGGCCGACACTGCCGTCCCCCTCGCTGCGGTACGCCTCGTCGGTGAGGAAGGCGATGTTGCTCGTACCGTTGACTCCGTCGTAATACCGGCAATTGAAGCCGGAGAAAGGTCTGTAGGTGAAATCCTCCATCGGGACTCTCGTGTAGATGTTGGCGAGCAGGGCCTTCATACCGCCGTCGCTAAGCGTGAGCTGGTCGCCGGACACCTTGTCCAGAGGCTTCAGCTCGCCGAGAAAACTGTCGCAGCCGGCGAGTCCCGCAAGCAGGGAGGCGCACAGGACAGACATCGTAAGTTTCTTTATATTCAGTTTCATCGCTCTCTCGATTAAAAGTTAATGTTCAGACCGAAATTGTAGGTTTTCATAAGCGGATAGGCGAGGTTCGCTCCCCAGTCCCGTTCTTCCCTCTCCGGGTCGGCGTTCTTGAGCCGGCTGTTGCAGAAGGTGAAAAGGTTGAAGCCGTTGACGAAGACGCGGCCGCCGCTCAAGCCCATCTTGGAACACAGCGCCTGCGGAATGTTCCAGCCGACCTCCACGCTCTTTACGCGCAGGTATGTGGCGTCCGGATTCCAGAATGATATGGCTCCTACCGTCCACGAATTGCCGTTATCGGTCGTACCGTCGAAGCTTTTGCGGAGCGCGGGATACGTTCCGGACACCCACGTAGTGTTAGGGTCGTAAGGGTCGGCGGAATCGCTCTCCGTATGCCATCTGTCAAGGTATTTGGCCATAAGCGTAGGGTTGGTCTTCGAGCCGTATCCCCACACGTCATCATTGGCATAGCCGATTCTGAATCCGGCCGCGCCCTGAAGAAGGATGTTGAGGTCGAAGTCCTTATATCTGAGGCCGATGTTCATACCGTACTGGATAGGAGGATTCGTGCCTGTCCCCCAGAATTCGGGAACCTGGTCGGAGTAGTCGATCTTTCCGTCGCCGTTGAGGTCTAGTATCTTGAATGAACCCGGGAGACATTTCGAGTTTCCGGACGAGCCGCCGATGAGCGGAGCTGTTTCGTACTCGTTTATGTTTTCGTACTGTCCGTCATATTTGGCCATAAACATTCCCTGGTCGTGCCACCAGAAACCGCCCATAGTTCTGCCGCTGACGCAGTTCTGCCATCTGTCATAGGAGCTGGAATAAGTCTCTCCCTCATAATGGCCGTACTGGAAACGCGCGTAAGTGAAGTTCGCGCTCACGTCATACGAGAAATCATCGCCGACATTGCCCTTCGTCCCGAGTTCGAACTCGATTCCCCTGTTGAAGGTGGAGTTGATGTTCTCCTGCGGGAAGGATGCGCCGAAAGTGTTCGGAACATTTATGCTCCGGTTCGCGAGGATTCCGTCATTATAGCGCTGGAAGGCCTCGACGGAACCATAGAGCCTGCCTCCGAAGAAGCCGAAGTCCAGTCCGGCGTTCATTATCTCGGATTTCACCCAGGAGAGCAGGTCGGTGACCACTCCCGGAGCCACCATAGCGGTCGTCATAGTCTGTCCGTCGAAGAGATAATTGCTTGAGCCCTTGGAATAGCCGTAGATATATGCGAATTCATTGCCCGCGTCATAGCCGGATTTGCCGTAGGAGGCGCGCAGCTTGAGGTTCGAAACCCAGTTCAGGTTATCCTTTATGAACGGTTCTTCGGAAAGTCTCCAGCCCGCGCTGACCGAAGGGAAGAACGCCCATCTGTGTCCGGGAGCGTAACGGTATGAACCGTCGTAACGGACTACGGCTTCCAGAAGATATCTGCCCGCGTAGTCATAGTTCACGCGTCCGAGA
>CAVKLO010000347.1:0-2101 GCA_963656985.1 Bulleidia sp.
GAAGCGTCACGCCATCTACCGCCATCTTAGCCAGAAGGATATAGTGCCTTTCCCTGGCGATGACAGCCGCGAGTTCTGGCAGAGGGCCGAGGAGCGTACGCAGAATACGGCGCGGCTTTATGATGCTCTGGGGATGGCGGAGTATCAGGCTATAGAGGTATTTGTAAAATTGTTTTAATGATTTTGATGCATAAATGGCGGATTGCTGCGTTGCACTTCGGATGCTCGAAGAGGAGGATTGCTGCGGAGCAATAGGATGAATGTTAAACAAATAGGAATATGAGAGTAATAATTGAAGAAAATGCGGAAAGAGGCTCGGTGTGGGCCGCAAGGTACATCGTGAAAAGGATAAAGGAAAAGGCTGCGGTCACTTCCAAGCCTTTCGTGCTGGGCCTGCCGACAGGCTCGACTCCGCTCGGCACCTACGCGGAACTCATCAGAATGTATGAGGCGGGCGAAGTGTCCTTTGCCAATGTCGTGACATTCAATATGGACGAATATGTCGGTCTGCCGGAATCACACCCCGAGAGCTACCACAGCTTTATGGCCGCCAATTTCTTCAATCACGTCAATGTCCCGAAAGAGAACATCCACATACTCGACGGCAATGCTCCTGATCTGGCTGCGGAGTGTGCCGAGTATGAGAAGAAGATAGCCGCAGCCGGCGGAATAGACCTGTTTATGGGAGGGGTCGGAGAAGACGGCCATCTCGCATTCAACGAGCCGTTCTCATCGCTGGTTTCCCGCACCCGCGTCAAAACCCTCACCTACGACACCAAGGTGGTAAACGCCCGTTTCTTCGACGGCGACATCACCAAAGTCCCTTCACTCGCACTCACCGTTGGGGTAGGCACGGTGATGGATGCAAGGGAAGTGCTTGTCCTGGCTTTCGGTCACAAAAAGGCGCGTGCCCTGCAGCAGGCCATAGAGGGAGCATATTCTCACAGTTGCACCCTGTCGGCATTGCAGAACCATCCTCACGGCATCATCGTCTGCGATGAACTTGCCGTAGGCAGCCTGACCGTGGACACCTATCGTTATTTCAAGGACATAGAGAAAGACAATCTGTAAAAAACGAGGACAATCTGTAAAGCTCGAAATGCTCAGCCCAATATCCACCCGAATCGCAGTCCTGCTGCTGGCGTTTGCTCCGGCAATGCTGTCTTTCCCCTGCCGCGCCGCAGAGAATGTTTCCGACAATGACGTTCTGACCCGTCTTGACGGGGTGCCGCAGCCTCAGGAGGAGTCCCTTACCCGAGCCGATCTCGACAGTATAAGACAGTCCTTCATCGATGCCACCATCGTGTCACATTCCCCTTCGGCGGAAGTCACGGAGCGTTTCCTGACTTACTCCGAGTACGGAAGGGCTGCCATCGACGTGCTTCTGATGCAGCTGTATCTGTCCGTCCAGCTCCCGGAGGAAGAAGTGGACAGGGTGATGGGGCTGTTCGACCGGGAAAAGCGTCAATGGAGAGACATCGACTACACTGATATGTCGCGCGGGGGCTGGGATATGACTCTGCACATCACCAGAATCTATGCTCTGGCCAAATCCTACGCCTGTCCGCAGTCGCCGTTCCACAAGGATCCGGGCCTCAGCGACCTGCTTCACAGGGCTATCGGCTGGTGGTGCGACAACAGGCCTGAAAACCCCAACTGGTGGCACAACGAGATAGGAGTGCCCAAGAAGCTCGGAGCGGCGGTGATCCTTCTGCTGGACGAATTGTCCGAATCCGAGATTCAGGGAGTTATGCGCGTGCTGGATCGGTCAAAGTTCGGCCGCACGGGCCAGAACAAGGCTTGGCTTGCCGGCAATCAGCTGATGAAAGCCCTGATTATCGGCGACCCGCTTCTCGCGCAGGAGGCGAAAAGGCAGATTGCGGAAGAGATCTACATCACTGATTCGGAGGGCATTCAGAAAGACTGGTCCTTCCATCAGCACGGTCCTATGATGCAGTTCGGCAATTACGGCCTTGCATACGCCGAGGGCATCTCGTTCTGGATCAGAGCCCTTCAGGGGACGGCTCTCGCATTTTCCGAGGAACAGGTCGGGATTATGGAGGGCTTCATTTTCAATGGATTGAGTTGGACTGTCTGGAAC
>CAVKLO010000348.1:0-2091 GCA_963656985.1 Bulleidia sp.
CCCTGATTATGAGTCAGATGCTCTAACCAACTGAGCTATGGGACCCTTTCTGCAGGCCTGTCACGGGAAGCTGACGCTCCCCGCTATCGGCCTGCAAATATACTAATTCTTTCGGGATGCACCGCACCCCCAGAGAAAAAAAACTTCGATCAGACCTTGATCTCGACCTCAACGCCGGACGGCAGTTCGAGCTTCATAAGAGCATCGACTGTCTTGGCGTTCGAATTCTCGATGTCGAGAAGCCTGCGGTAAGAGTCGAGTTCGAACTGCTCGCGGGCCTTCTTGTTGACGAAGGTGGAGCGGTTTACAGTGAAGATTTTCTTGTTCGTAGGAAGCGGAATAGGTCCGTTTACCTTGGCGTTTGTAGCCTTCACCGTGTCGACGATCTTTGCAGCTGACTTGTCTACGAGCATATGATCGAAGGATTTGAGCTTAATTCTGATTTTCTGACTCATATCTGCTTTCTTTTTTAATAATCATTACTCATCATCTGATGACAACTTGTAGCCACTCTTCTCGATAATGCCCTTTGCGAATGCAGGAGGCACTTCGGCGTAGTGGTCGAAACTCATAGTACTTGTGGCCCGGCCGGACGAAAGGGTTCTGAGGACCGTCACATAGCCGAACTGTTCCGAAAGCGGAACGAAGGCCTTTATGACGCGCGCCCCGGTAGCTGTGGAGTCCATAGCGGAAATCTGACCGCGACGGCGGTTTATATCTCCCACTATGTCACCCATATAGTCTTCCGGAGTGACTACCTCGAGATCCATAATCGGCTCCAGAAGCACCGGCTTGCACTTAGGACAGGCGTGCCTGAAAGCCATTCTGGCCGCAAGCTCGAATGACAGCTGGTCGGAATCCACCGGATGGAACGATCCGTCCAGAAGAGTGACTTTCATAGACTGCATTTCGTAGCCTGCCAGAACACCGTTCGACATAGCCGTTTCGAAACCTTTCTGTACACAAGGAATGAACTCCTTAGGAATGTTGCCACCTTTGACCTGATTATCGAACTGAAGCCCTGTTACACCCTCGTCCGCAGGACCTATCTCGACGATGATGTCCGCAAACTTTCCACGGCCGCCGGTCTGCTTCTTGAACACCTCGCGGTGCTGGACGGTGGCTGTGATGGCTTCCTTGTAGTTTACCTGAGGGGCACCCTGGTTAATCTCCACGCCGAACTCACGGCGCAGACGGTCCACGATGATGTCCAGATGCAGCTCACCCATACCGGAGATGACGGTCTGGCCGGTCTGCGAGTCTGACTTGACCGTGAAGGTCGGGTCTTCCTCGGCAAGTTTTCCGAGAGCGATTCCGAGCTTGTCGAGATCCTGCTGGGTCTTCGGCTCCACAGCGATTCCGATAACCGGATCCGGGAACTCCATAGACTCGAGAGCGATCTGGTGGTCTTCACTGCACACCGTGTCACCGGTACGGAGATCCTTGAAACCGACGGCCGCACAGATGTCTCCAGCCTCCACGAACTCGATAGGGTTCTGGTGGTTCGAGTGCATCTGATACAGACGCGCCACTCTCTCTTTCTTGCCCGAGCGGACATTCAGAACATAGGAACCGGCATCCAGATGCCCGGAATACGCCCTGAGGAACGCCAGACGGCCCACAAACGGGTCTGTGGCGATCTTGAACACCAGAGCGCAGAAAGGCTCGGACGCGGAAGGCTTGCGCTCCACCTTGTCCCCCGTCTTGGGATTGGTTCCGGTGACGGAACCCTTGTCGAGAGGAGAAGGAAGATAACGCATCACGCAGTCCAGAAGGAACTGGACGCCTTTGTTCTTGAATGAAGAACCGCAGCAGGCGGGAACTATCTGCATAGAGATGGTTCCTTTCCTGAGGGCGGCTATGATTTCGTCCTCGGTAACGGATTCCGGGTCCTCGAAGTACTTCTCCATAACGGCCTCGTCGCACTCGGCGGCAGCCTCGAGGAGATTGTCCCTCCAGGTGGTGACCTCATCTTCCATATCGGCGGGAATGTCCTTCACGACATAGTTCACGAGCTCGTCACCGGAATCATAATAGATGGCTTTTTTCGATAAAAGGTCGACGATTCCTTCGAAACGGTCCTCAGCCCCG
>CAVKLO010000349.1:0-2076 GCA_963656985.1 Bulleidia sp.
GCGCCCAGGGCGCCAATGGTGTGGTTCTCATCACCACCAAGCGCGGCAAGGCGGGCGAGGCCAAGTTCACCTACGACGGTATGTTCGCGGTTTCACGCCAGACCAGCCGCATCGATATGATGAACCTGAGGGAATTCGCCGAATACTACAATGATATGGCCTCCCTCGGCGAGTACTCGGCAAGCGCCTACTACGCCGACCCTTCCATCCTCGGCAAGGGTACGAACTGGCAGGACGAGATCTTCCGCACGGCCCTCCAGCATCAGCACCAGATAAGCGCGCAGGGCGGTACCGAAAAGGTACAGTACTATGTGTCCGGAGCCTATATGGACCAGGAAGGTACCATCATCGGCTCGGAATTCAACCGCTTCTCCGTGCGCACTAATCTCGACGCGCAGCTCAAGGACTGGTTCAAGCTCGGAGTGAACGCCACATTCGCGAACACCGGCGATAACCTCAAGCTCGCCGACGGCGGCGAGGGCGTGATCTTCTACTCCCTCTCCACTCTGCCGGACATCCCTGTCTATGACATCGACGGGAATTACTCCACGACGGTGCGCGAGGGCTACACGAGCGCGAACCCTGTCGCCCTGGCTATGCTCGACGAGTATCTGCTCGACCGCCAGAAGCTCACCGGAAACATCTACGCCGAGCTTACCCCGATAAAGCATCTCGTTTACCGTTCCGAACTCGGTTTCGACGTCAGCAACTCCGACGCGAAGACCTACAAGCCTATGGTGAACCTCGGCGGCTGGACCCGCAACTCGAACTCTATGAGCTGGCAGAAGAACAACTCTATGTTCTGGCAGCTGAAGAACTACCTCACCTACAGCAACGAATTCGGCAAGCACAGCCTCACCGCTATGCTCGGACAGGAGTGCTGGGAGTCGAACTGGAATTATCTCAGCGGTTCCAATACCGGTCTTCCTTCGGACGAGATCCACAATCTGAAGCTCGCCACAGGCGACGCGAGCGTGAATTCGGGCTTCGGCTCCTCGGCTATGGCCTCCTTCTTCACCCGCGAGACCTATAACTACGACGACCGCTACCTTCTCACCTACACATATCGCTACGACGGCTCCTCGAACTTCGGTCCCGACAGCCGCTGGGCGGGTTTCCACTCCTTCGCCGGCAGCTGGAAATTCACGAACGAGAAGTTCCTCAGCTTCCTCAAGCGGGATTTCGCGATGAACAGCGGAAAGCTCCGCATCGGCTGGGGACAGACCGGAAACGCGAACATCGGTTCCGGAGCCTGGGAGTCCGGTATGAGCAAGATGCCTTCGGCTCTGGGCGACAGCCAGCGTCCTTCGAACATCCCGAACACCGGCATACACTGGGAGAAGCAGGTTCAGACCAATATCGGCCTCGACCTGAGCTTCCTGCAGAGCGCGGTGAACCTCACCGTGGACCTCTACAAGAAAGTGTCTTCGGATATGCTTATGTCCCTGACGCTTCCTGCCTATATGGGTACGCACGGTAACGGCTCCTCGGCGCTCGCAGCTCCTAAGGGCAACTACGGAACCATCGAGAACAAGGGCCTCGAAATCACCCTCGACACCCATCCGATAAACCACACGAACTTCGGCTGGGACAGCAACTTCCAGATTTCCTTCAACCGCAACAGGCTCGTGTCCCTCGACGGCACGGCGAATGCGCAGCTCGTGGGTTACGGACAGTGGTCCGACATCGTCAGCGTGACCGAGGTGGGCGAGTCCCTCTACAATTTCTACGGCTATGTCGTGGAGGGCGTATATCAGGACCTGACTGACATACAGAACTCCCCGAAGGCCGAGAAGTACCCTTCCGACGGCGTGTTCAACCGCAACACCACCGTATGGCCGGGCGACCTCAAGTTCAAGGACGTGAACAATGACGGCAAGATCGACGAGAACGACAAGACGAACATCGGTTCCCCGCTTCCTAAGTTCACCTTCGGATGGACGAACGGCTTCCGCTACAAGAACATCGACCTCAGCGTCTTCATAAACGGTTCCTACGGAAACAAGGTTCTGAACTACAATATGATGGGTCAGGGCTACAATGGCCTCGTGCATATGAACAGCGCCTGGATAAACC
>CAVKLO010000350.1:0-960 GCA_963656985.1 Bulleidia sp.
CCTCGACGATGTACTGTGCGCAGCCTTCCGCCTTCGGGTCGTCGAACTGCGACTCGAACTTCTCGAGGTTGAAGTCGATCGAGAGCTGCCGCGAATCTGCCGGCGGGGTGATAGTCCAGTAATGGACATTGAGCGGATTGCCGGGAGCCCAGTTGGCTCTGTCGTAGAAGTAGGTGCCCGCCTGCGGATAGTTGTTCCGGTTGCTGTAGTAGATTCTCCCTGTAGTTTTCTGTGGGACCCCGTTGATCACGACGGTGTAGGTGTTCTCGTCGAACTCGGCGGCGTTCTTGGTCTCGTAGCCTGTCCTTTCCGTGAATCGCCCCAGATCGTGGCCGTGTCCGCTCACGGACACCTTCATCAGCAGGGACTTGACTTCGGCGGGCAGCGTGAACTCCCTTTTTCCCATCCGGGAAGAGTCCTCGATGTCGTGACCTTTCACGCCGTAGGACCAGGCCCTGTAGCCGGAATTGCCGTCCCGGCTGGAGTCATAGACCTTGGCCGTCCAGATTACCTTTTTCGAGGGTTTCTCCCCGTAGAACTTGAAGTCCAGACGGACGGCGTGGCTTCTTGTCGCGGTGGCATCGAAACCTCCGTAGTACAGTCTGAACTCGGTGTCCCCCTTGAGCATCGGGGCATATTCGGAGACATCTATCCAGAAAGTCTTGTACCAGCCGCTGCCGAACGAGTTCCCGTACGGGGTGAACGCTCTGGTGAGTTCGTACCATTGGCCGTCCGCCTTGTTGCGGACGAACAGCATCGTGGTGTTGTCGTAGGCGGACGGCCCCTCCAAAACGCTCGTCATCGTGTAGGTGACAAAGACCCTTTCGTATTCTTTGTCTTTCGGGAAGCTGAGATGGAAAGTGAAGTCCTTGTCCTCGCCCCAGCCGAAGAAGTGCAGCTTCATCTTGTCGCTGCTGACGGTGGCAGAAGGGGTCTTCCCGGTCATAGGGTCGGAAGTAT
>CAVKLO010000350.1:970-2074 GCA_963656985.1 Bulleidia sp.
ACATTGTGATGCACCCGGCTAAAACAACGCAGGCAACGGTGATTCTTTTCATCGCGGTCATAGCTGTATAGGTTTAATCCATTGACGGCTAAAAATAAAACTTTTCCAAATAAAAACCAAAATTCATATGGTTAAACGGTTATCATCTTGCGGACGGCACGGAGCCGGACTTATACGTTCTATCAGACGGGCAAGTTCGAAAAGTACTGTCCGAGAAATAAAAAAATTAGTCTTCAGAATAAACGTAGTCCGGACTACTGTCATCAAAATAACCCTTGATGGCTTTCATATTTGTTCTCATAATAAAGGCTCCGAATACCCCCAATCCGCCCCCTTCGATGTTTGAGCAAATATTGTCGGTCTCGTACTCGAAAACGAAATTGTCTTTGTTTATTTTTCTGGAGTATACGTCCTTGAAATAACTGTCGGCTTCATTTGACAGGAAATAAAAGTCGTAAAGAGCATTTTGGTAGGCATATTGAAACTGGAATTTGGTGGGGAAATCTCTTACCAGTACAAACGAACGGGGAGAGTAAATCGGCGTATCGGTAAGTTCTTTCTGGCTTTTGTCCAGCTGATAGTTTGTGGGAATAGGTATCCTTACGAATCCGTCGTGCAGCTGAAGACCGGGATATATGACAGGATACCATTCCAATACTTTTCGGACAGTAATCGGGTCCATCGCAAGTATGGAATCTCTGGAAAAGCACGGAAGGTCAGGCACGAAGAGGGATGACAGGTTGAAGTCGTCTGCGAGCGCGTGTGTAGTTCCTATGTAGCGTTCGTGGTCGCCTCGTCCCAGATCACGGGGAAAAACCCACATTCTGCAGGCGCTGGGGTAAGATTTTCCATATGTGACTGCAAAGTCTATCTGTTCAGAAGTCGTCCAATCATAGTGGAATATCGTGTCGCTGATATATCTCAGTTCATAAGACACGAACTGATAAACGTGAAGGTGTGACGTGTCTGAATAACGTGATTTCCGATATGCCGCCACATCCACGTCATCCGGGAATCTGGTCTGGGCCGACAGGGTGTCCCCACCCGTAATGACCTTCAGCTTGTACAGCTTACAGTGTTTCGGCGTGAACCGGGCGGACCATA
>CAVKLO010000351.1:0-2070 GCA_963656985.1 Bulleidia sp.
CAAATATACGAAATAATTTCTGATTGACAATGATTTATCCGCTATAATATCAAGCGAAACTTTAAGATTCGTCGCTCAGCAGAGCCAAACAGTGCCACCATACTCTTGGGCATTATTTTTCTCAAACTTCCCCGGAAATCGTTAATTTTGCACATCAAATATGCCGTTTTATGAAACATCTCCGAATACTCATCACAATATTCCTGTCATTGTCCCCTCTCGCCCTTCAGGCCCAGAGTGTACAGAGCGCGGACCAGAGAATCAGCGAGCTTCTGGGAAGCGGCGACTGGTTCGGGCTTGACCGCGAATATGTCCAGTTGAAGGACTCCGTCCGCTCGGATGTGCTCCGGCTTATGAGCGAGACGATGCTGGCGGCATACTTCAACCGTCCCGAGGAACTTAGGGCGAACCTACAGAATCTCATCGACAACCATTCTGAGGAAATCGGACTTCAGAATGTCTGCGATATGCTGACGCTCGGAGCCATAGCCGAGGGCTCGAACGGCCGCTATGCCCTTGCCGCCGATATGCTCAAGTCCGTCATCGACAGGATTGTCGCAGCCGGTGCTCCCGCCGGGGCGACAGGGCTTGAGGACACCTACGACTACTTCGATGCCGTAAGGGATATTCCTGCCCCTTCTATCACTATGCGGGGCAAATCGGCAAAAGTTCATTTCACAATAAAGGACATCCCCGCAAGCGCGTCCGCGTCAGCGGAAATGGTCCGGAAGATGACCGGCAAGAACAATGTAATCTGGATTCCGGTCACCACCTGCGGGAAGAAACACGAGTTCATCCTGGACACCGGCGCTTCCTACACCGCATTGTCGGAATCATTCGCCGAGGAGATCGGCGCGGAATTCGTCCGCGACACTATAGACCTACACGGAGCCGACCACTCCGGCGGCACCCGGACCCGGAGAGCATTGATAAGGAATATGTCCATAGGCGGAGCTGAGGTGAATGACATCCTTGCATATGTCCTCGGCGAAAACCAGCTCGACACCCTCGTCCGCACCGACGCAATCCTCGGTATGGATTTCATTAAGCTGGCGGGCAGTCTCACCATTGACTTCAAGCGCAATACGATAGTTTTTGGGAATCCGGAAAGCGGTGACGGGACCCGCCCGAATCTTCTCATCGAGCCGAACAACACGCTCTGCCTCTCGGCCGATGTCAATGCCGAACCGCAGGTGCTAAAATTCGACACCGGCAGCACCCGGACAGACCTTTCGTACAGCTGGTACTGCACGCACAAGGAAGCTTCAGACGGCCTCGAAGCGGCCAATGTCCTTCTCGGTACCTACGGCGACACCCGGACAGTCAGCCACCTGTCGATGCCGGACGCCACTTTCAATGTTGGAGGCGTGAACGCCACAGTTCCCGACATTCTGGTTCATACGTCCCCGGACGGCAATTCCTATTCCGGCACCGTAGGCCTCGGCCTTCTTCGTAAGTTCCGCAAGGCCACCGTCAATCTGAAGGATATGACCTTGACCGTGCGATAGGAGGTACTGACGAATGAATATCCGGTACTGAGGAGCGGAATCTACACAGAAATGATGAACGAACCCTCAATCCGGTCGCCCCGATAGCCGGTGACAGTGTCGATGAGGGTGAGGCGGCAGTGCATCGTGTAGGTCGGCAGGTCTATGTTCCATAGTGCCTTGTAGTCTGACACTCTCACCTCGGCGATGCAGTCAGAGGAAGCGCAGTTCTCCCGGGCCACGAACACGCACATATATCCCGGGCGCTTACCTCCTCCCGGAGCGGCCAGCTGGATTTTCGTGTGGAGGCGGTATCTGGTCGGCTCGGACTCCTGCGGCATATCCACACGGAAGCGGATGACAAGAGCGCCCTCGGCATCTTCGCACCCTGCCAACTTCACCGAGAACGGAGGAAATGCTCTCCACGGCGCAGGCTCCGGAATATGCTCGTCCCCTGTTTGGGCGAAGCCGTGGTACGCCGACACGAAGAGATTGTGTCCGGTGATGTGCGCAGAGCCGTCGAACGGCGGACGGTGCGGACGCACGGACATCGCTATGGCGTTCCATTGAAGCTGAACTTCGT
>CAVKLO010000352.1:0-2067 GCA_963656985.1 Bulleidia sp.
GCTGAGGATCAATACTTCCGGAGCGGAGGGGGGGGTGAGGTGAAAGAAAAGATCGGCCGGAGGCCGTATGAAGAAAAATCGGCCGCAAGGCCGCGGAAAGAAGATGGATACGATAAAATGCATAGTCGTGGACGATGAACCATTGGCGGCACGCCTGATGGAAAGCTACGTGCGCAAGACGCCGTTCCTCTCGCTCGAAGGCACTTTCACGGGCGGCGCGGCGGCGTTCGACTTTCTGCGCGGACACGATGCGGACCTGCTCTTCTGCGACATCCAGATGCCCGGGCTGAACGGGATGGAGCTTTCGCGGATGCTGCCGGAGCGCACCCGCATCATCTTCACGACCGCGTTCAGCGGCTACGCCGTCGAGGGCTTCCGGGTGCGGGCGCTGGACTATCTGCTCAAGCCCGTTTCCTACGAGGATTTCCTGGGCGCGGCTCTGAAGGCGAGGGACTGCTTCGACCTCACCGAACGCGCAGCCCGGGCCGCTGATTCTCCGGCCGTAGGTGCGGCGGGTGCTGCTGCGCGGTCCTGTTCCGCCACGCCTTCTCCGGCCGCAGGTGCGGCCAATGCCGAGACTCAGTCCGCCTTTTCTGCCGCGTCAGCAGGGAGTGCCGGGGGAGCCGAGGTGGGGCAACTCGACCGGCCCGATGACCGTGCGGTGGGTGCTGCGGCGCAGTCCCGGGAAGCGGCTCCGCAGAATCCGCGAAGCATCTTCGTAAAGACCGAATATCGTCTCCAGCAGATAGAACTGGACAGAATCACTTATATTGAGGGGCTTAAAGACTACGTGAAGATCCACCTGGACGGCGGGTCTCCTCCCGTGCTCTCCCTTATGCGGCTTAAAAGTCTGGAAGACAGCCTGCCGCAGAGCAGCTTCGTCCGCGTCCACAAATCCTACATAGTCCGGCTTTCCCGCATCGATGCCATAGAACGGAACCACATCATCATCGGAACTGAGCGCATCCCGATAGGGGAGAGCTACCAGCCCGCCCTCTTCCGCACCCTCTCCGGCACCGCCCTTCTGCTGAAGTAGCCTCCGATTCCTCTCACGGGATTGCCGGCCCCGACCGGCTATCCCGTCTTGGGCCGAACGGAAAAAATATCAAAAGGAACACGTAATTGTCGGAAAAATCGCTAACCTCGCGGATATTGTTGGATACCAAATACCCGAACTTTATGAAAGTGATTTCCAAACTATTCCTCATTCTCGCTGCGTGCGCGGCGACAGTAGCCGGATGCGCGACGAAGTCCGACATCGACGGCCTGCAGGATCAGATCGACCGGCTCAAGTCCGACCAGATCCAGACCATCACCGGCCAGATCGCCGCCATCCAGACCTCCATCACGAGCCTGAAAAACACCGACAGCGAGCTTCAAGGCTACATCGGCACCCTTATGACCGAGGCTGACAAGCTTGAAGCCGCGGACAAGGCCCTCGAAGAAGCCATCGCCAAACTCAGGGAAGACCTGCAGAGCATCATCGGCTCCGCCGAGGCGGACGCCCTCAGGAAGCTGGAAAACCTGAAGGCCACCGTCGAGAGCGAGCTCGCGATCCTGAAAGCCGCCATAGAGGAGCTTCAGAAAAAGGACGCTGAACTCAAGAACCGCATCGACGAGCTTCAGACCTACATCGACAGCGGGCTCAAGGACACGAAGGACTGGGCGAGCGCCACCTTCGCGACCCTCGACCAGCATAACGAGACCGCCGCCGTCATCGCCGGCATCCGGACTCAGATTAAGAACATAAATGATGAGATGTCCGGCATCAAGACCTCGATGGCTGACATCAAGGCCGAAATGAACAAGGCCCTCGAAGGCCTCTCAGACGAGCTTAGGGCCGAAATCAGGGCCGAGGTCAAGGAAGCCTCCGACGCAGCGGCGAAGGCCCTCGAAGCCGCGACGGACGAGAGCACGGAAGCCTACACCGCAGCCATCGCGGGAGCCATCAGCGCCTCCGAGAGCAGCATCAAGTCCTGGGTGAACGAGCAGCTCACCGCCTATTACACCGCAGCCCAGATAGACAGCAGGCTCGAAGCCCTGCAGACCGCCCTCGAAGCCAAGATG
>CAVKLO010000353.1:0-2062 GCA_963656985.1 Bulleidia sp.
TAGACATAGAGACCTACAGCAGCTTCGACCTCAAGGCCTGCGGCGTCTACAGATATGTGGAGGCCCCGGACTTCACGGTGCTGCTGTTCGGCTACGCCGTGGACGGGGGGCCGGCGGTGTGCTGTGACTTCGCGCGGGGCGAGACCCTGCCGGAGGCGGTACGCTCCGCTCTCACCGACCCCGCCGTGGTGAAGACGGCATACAACGCCGCCTTCGAACGCATATGTCTGAGCCGCTATTTCAGTATCAAGTTAGACCCCTCGCAGTGGCGCTGCACCATGGTACGCGCCGCGCGTATGGGCCTGCCGCTGTCTTTGGGACAATGCGGTGAAGTGCTGCGCCTGCAGGACGGCAAGATGAAGGAGGGCGCGGCCCTTATCCGCTATTTCAGCGTGCCGGGAAAGAACGGCAGACACCTGCCGGACGACGCGCCCGAGAGATGGGAGACCTTCAAGGCGTACAATATCCGTGACGTTGAGGTGGAGCAGGCCGTTCTGGCCAGAGTGCGCGGCCTCGAGGTGCCGGCCTTCGACGAAGAGCTGTACACCGCGGACCAGGAGATCAACGACAGGGGCGTGCTGATAGACCGCCGGCTGGTTGAGGCGGCGGACCGCTTCGACAACGAGTATAAGGCGCTGCTGGCGGAAAAGGCCAGAAACCTCACGGACATGCAGAACCCCAACAGCCCGGCGCAGATAAAGGCATACCTTCACCGGGTCACGGGCTCAGAAGTCACGAGCCTCAACAAGAAAGACCTGGCCGACATCGAAAGCGATTTGCAGGATTTCCCCGAAGCGCGGGAGATGATAGCCCTCCGCAGGGAGATGGGAAAGACCAGCAACAGGAAATACGGCGCTATGCTCCAGTGCGTCTGCGACGACGGGCGCATACACGGCCTTCTGCAGTTCTACGGGGCGGCGCGTACCGGGCGGTGGGCCGGGCGGCTGGTGCAGGTGCAGAACCTGCCGCAGAACCACCTCCCCGATCTGGACTACGCCCGGTATCTCGTCAGACAGGGCGATTTGGAAGAATTCACGGACAACTACAGCAACCCAACGCACGTGCTTAGCGAGCTCATCCGCACGGCCTTCATCGCCGCGCCGGGCCATATCTTCCACGTCTGCGACTTCTCCGCCATCGAGGCCCGCGTCATCGCGTGGCTCTCCGGGGAGGACTGGGTGCTCGACGTGTTCCGGCAGGGCGGGGACATATACTGCGCCACCGCCTCGCAGATGTTCGGCGTGCCCGTGGCGAAGCACGGCCCGAACGCGGAGCTGCGGCAGAAGGGCAAGATAGCGGTGCTGGCTCTGGGCTACGGCGGCGGCGTCGCCGCTCTGGAGGCCATGGGCGGCAAGCGGCTCGGCCTGTCGGAGACCGAGGAGAAGGAGATAGTGTTCAAGTGGAGGGACGCGAACCCGAGGATAGTGACGTTCTGGGCCGCGATAGAGAAGGCCGCGATAAACGCGATACGGACCGGAGAGAGCACGACCTTGAACCGGGGTGTCGTGGCGGGCCTCCGCCGGGGTATGCTGCTTATCACATTGCCGTCCGGGCGGACGCTCTGCTATCCGGGGGCCGCGATAGGCATAGAACGCGGCGACGGCAGGAGGGGCGACCACGAAATCATAGAGTACGACGGGGCGAACCAGACCACGAAGAAATGGGGCAGGCTGCGCACCTACGGCGGCAAGCTTACCGAGAACGTGGTGCAGGCGATCGCCCGCGACATTCTGGGCGCGGTCATCCTGCGTGCGAGGGCCGAAGGGCTGGACATCGTATTCCACGTCCACGACGAGATAGTGGTTGAGGCGGCTCCGGGCCAGACGCTGGAGCAGGTGGAGGCCCTGTTCAGCAGGCCTATCGGGTGGTGCAGAGACCTGCCGCTAAAGGGGGCCGGGTATTCCACGCCTTATTATCTGAAAGACTAATCTTAACAGAGAGTATATGAAGAAGTACATAAGATTCACCTACGCCGCCATCAAGCGGTACGGCAGCAAGGCCTGGACCGCCGAGAGATACGCCGGCGCGGCCATCGAATTCAACACCAATTACGTGGTGAACG
>CAVKLO010000354.1:0-2057 GCA_963656985.1 Bulleidia sp.
ACCCAGAACTGCGCAGCAGACTCTCCCCTACCGCCATCCGGGGATTCTACGAAGAGCTTCTGCGCGACACTCTTGAGAAGTTCCCCCGGCTGCGCATAGTCCTGCTTCCGCAGCTCTTCAACGGCACGAGCTATATCGGCCGCGATATGAAATTCTTCCAGGACGTCGCGGACGCGGTGAAGGACGAGCGGGTCTGCGTCATCCCTGACGAATGCAGCTCCGACATACACCAGGCCATCTACAGGGAAGCCCGGTTCGTGATCGGCGGAAGCCTGCACAGCATTGTGTTCGCGATAAACAACGATGTGCCGTTCGTGGCGCTCTGTCACGAGGAGCGTGCGGGCAAGACTCTCGCCCGTCTGGGCAAGACGGACCGCATCGTGGACCTTTCCGGAGCGTTCGAGCTGCGCAGCGCGGAGAAATTCTCGCAGCAGGCGATCGGCGCGGACAGGGCGAAACTGCTGAATCTGGACTCGCGCGTCGCCATAACGCGCATAATGGAAAAACTTGATACTCTGCGGCCTGACCCTGCGGCTCAGTCCAATGCCAAGTCTCTCACAGCCTCCGCATTCGCCGCCGCCTGCGAGCTCATCTCCACCTCGCGGCCATCCCGCTGAGTTATTTCTTAAGAATCACTAAGCTCCTCACAGTCCGAGGGAACTACATCAGGCCGAGCAGTTTGCTCCGGCTGAGCAGACAGTCGCCGATGGAGGCCGCCTTGCGGTCGAGTTCCGAGAAGCGGATGGTGGTGTCGGAACTTACCCTGTTCAGAGAGTATTTGTTCACAGCCGTCCTGATCGGGAAGAGCAGATAGTCGCGTCCCACGATAAGGCGCCCGCCGATGACCACCAGACCCGGATTGAAGATATTTATGAGGCCCGCGATGCCGCGGCCCAATGTCTTTCCTATCTCTTCTATACCTTCGATGGCCAGCACGTCCTCCTCTTCCACCGCCTGGAGGATTTCGTCCAGAGTCACGTCCCTGTTCTTCGTGTAGATTCTGGACAGGGAGGATATCTTGCCTTCCTTGAGCTTTTCCACTATCCCGTCGTGCAGGGCCGAGCCGGAAGCCCCGGTCTCCAGACAGCCCACCTTGCCGCAGCGGCAGATCTTGTCATTGTCCAGAAGCGGGAAATGGCCTATCTCCCCGGAAAAGCCGGACTTTCCATAGAAGAGCTTGCCTCCCAGAATCATACCCATCCCCAGACCCCAGCTGAGGTTTATGAAAAGCATATTCTCCTCCCGGTTACGGCTGGAGACAAGATACTCGCCGAAAGTCATCGCCCTGGAATCGTTCTCTATGGTCACGGGGACTGCGAGCTCCTGCTCGAGGAAAGACCTCAGAGGAAGGTCTTCGCTCACGAAATAAGTGAGGCTGTAGCCCTTTTCGGGATTCACGCGCCCGGACAGGCTCACCCCCACTCCAAGCACTTTCTCCCAGTCCACGCCCGCAGCGACCACCGAATTCCTCACCAGGACGCAGAGGGTCCTGAACGAATCCGCCGAGGCTGCCAGGACGAACTCTATGTCCTGGATGAATTTTTTCAGCTCGCCGCTGAAATCTGCTATCGCGATGTGGAAGTGCTGGCGGGAGATGTCCACTCCGATGAAATAGCCCGCCTCGGGATTCAGGCCGTAGATGCTCGGTCTGCGGCCTCCTGCGGTACCCTGCTTGCCCAGGTCCTGCACGAAGCCCTCGTCCATAAGTTCTCCGACGAACTTGGTCACCGTAGGCACGCTGGTATTGGTATCTCTGGCGAGATCGGCGATGCTATAGCCGCCCTTGATTATGCACAAACGTAAAATTTCTCTTTTCAGAGCGGAGTTTTTACTGTCCGGTTCGCTCAGAAAGTTGCTTCTCATATTGATTATAGTTAAGTCAAGCAAATTTAAGAAAAATTTTATAAACCCCAAGCATTTTATTAACATTTTTACAGCACGCAAAACTGCCGCCGGCTGCTATAGACTATTCGCAAATATTGCCTATCTTTGCTTTTTGTAATGCGGCACGGCGGCGACCGGAGTGGCCGGAGTGGCCGGAGCGACCGGTGAGACTG
>CAVKLO010000355.1:0-2050 GCA_963656985.1 Bulleidia sp.
GCCGATCACCTGCCCCTGGCGTACACGGGTGCCGCTTTTTATTCCAGAGCCGTAGCGGGAGAGATGCAGATAGGCTGTGGTATAGACGGAATTGTGGCGGATGCGGACCGTGTTGCCGCCCGCGCCCTCATATTTCGCCGACAGCACCACGCCGTCACCGATGCTCACCACCGGAGTCCCGGCTGGAGCGGCATAGTCAACTCCGGTATGAGGCTGAACCCTGCGCGTGACGGGATGCCTGCGGGCGTAGGAGAATCCCGAACTTATCCGCGAAAAGTGCAGAGGCGCCTTGAGAAAGGTCTTGCGCATACTCTCCCCCTTTTCATTCCAGTAGATGTTCCCTCCGTCACCCTGATCGAAGGCATAGCAGCGCAGAGTGTCCGCGCCCCGGATGTACTGGGCCGTGAGAATGGTGTCAATCGCCACGGTCTCCCCCTCGACAGACTGCAGATTGTACGCCACCCGAAAGCGGTCGCCCTTCTGCAGGCCGAAGAAGTCCACCGTCCAGGCATACACGTCGGAGAGGCTGAGAATCAGAAGCGGAGACACTCCCGCCTCCCGCATATCTACCCAGAGAGACGAATTGATGGTGATGTCCGCATATTCCTGACTTGTCTTGATCTCCTTGGCGACATTCCACGCGCTGTAGGGAGGAAAACATTTGAATACCACTGAATTGATCCTGTCTTTCTCATAGACCAGATAGCGGAGCCCCAGTGAATCGTCCCGATATGCGCAGTATGGCCTGCCGCCCCGGAGCATTCTTGCGGAGAACACGGAATCGCTCGCCTGCACGAGTTCATAAGCCTCGCGGTCAGAAAGCCCGAGCCTGGTGAAAATCAGGGACAGGGTCTCGCCGCCGCGCACGGACAGCGTGTCCACGGACAAGGTGTCCGTACAGAAGCCCAGCGGCCATACCGGAGGATTTTCCTCCTCGCTTTCCGCCTGCTTGCCCCGTCCGCAGGATGCTGCCAGAAACGCCGTCAGAAGCAAGGCCGAAAGCAGCCGCACCCCAGCCTTCCATCTGATGCTCGGGACTTCTCCGCACCGGACTCCTCCGTAATCTGCGACAGCCCCGGCCGCCAAGCCCGCATCCCAAACGCATCTTTCTGACTTATAATTCGATAAAATCATATCATTCCTCCATTATTCTTCCATTCCCTGTGTCGGGAAGCCAAAGTTAATGGATTTTTCCGTGGACGGCGATTATTTGGTGGAAAAAAATGGAAGAATATGTAACAAAATGGAAAAGATTTCATAACTTTGCCGAACGTAGCGTGAAAAAAGTACAACAATGGTCAAATTCATCGGAAAATATGAGGCAAAGGTGGACGACAAGGGACGTCTGGTGTTCCCTGCCGCCTTCAAGAGCCTTATGCCGCCCGATGAACAGATGAGGTTCGTCATCCGGAAAGACATTTTTGAAAAATGTCTTGAGATGTACACCTACGACGAATGGGAGCGTCAATCCGAAGAGGTCAAGTCCAGGCTCGACTTCTTCAGGAAGGAACACGCTATGTTCTGGAGGAAATATATGAGCGACAGGGCTCTGGTGCAGCCGGACGCCAAGATGGGTCGCTTCATCGTTCCGAAGGAGCTTCTCGGGGCAATAGGTGTTAACAAGGATGTCGTGTTCTCAGGCAATGACCACAAGATTGAAATCTGGGCAAAGGAAGCATTCGCGGATTCTCAGATTTCAGATGAAGAATACATAGCTCTCGCCGGGACACTGTCCGATCTTTGATTGGAGGCGAGGCAGATGTCTGAATATCATATCCCCGTAATGCTCGATGAGAGCGTCTCCTTTCTGATCGGAGACCCTGCCGGAGTGTATGCGGACGCCACTTTCGGAGGCGGCGGACATTCACGCGAGATTCTGCGGAGGCTCTCTCCGTCCGGCAGGCTTCTGGCTTTCGACCGGGATGCCGATGCCATAGACAACTGCCCCGACGACAGCAGACTCACCCTTATAAGAAACAATTTCCGATTCATACACAATTATGTGCTCCGAGAGGGGTACGACGGCGGCATCGACGGCATACTCGCCGAC
>CAVKLO010000356.1:0-2032 GCA_963656985.1 Bulleidia sp.
ACCTGAGCAAGATCGATATGGCGGACGAGATCTTTGTCGTGAACCCCGGCGGCTACTGCCGCGGCGAAGGACAATCTCCTGAAGGGAGGTGTCTATATGTCAGCGGAAGATAAGAAGACGCTGTCCCGGAATACCGGTCCTATCGTCCGAGCAGATACTTCAGCCAGAATTCCCGGTCGGCGGCGAGCGAGTGCCGTCCCTGCGCACCCCTGTAGCCGTGCATTCCGTCCGGATAGATCATCAGCTCGAAACACTTCCCCTGCTTCTGCAGCTCATCCACGAGCTGGAGAGTGCTCTGGAAATGCACGTTGTCATCACCGGTGCCGTGGGTGAGCTTGAGCATAACGGAACCGTCGTTGTTCTCGTAAGTAACCGGATAGGATGACACCGAGCTGAGTACCCGGGATGCCGCGTATCCCTCCGGGTTCGCCTGCGGGGTCTCCATAAAGCGCTCGGTATAATGCGAATCGTAGAGCATCCAGTCATAGACTCCGCCCCCGGCTATGCCGTAACGGAATACGTCCGGATGTTCGAAAAGCAGCAGGGCTGTCATCGTGCCGCCGAAAGAAAAGCCCTCCACTCCTATCTTGTCCCCGTCCACATAAGGCAGGCTCTTCATATACTCTCCCCAGGCCACGAAATCCTTTATCGGAGCCGCAGTCAGATTCCGGAAGTCCTCGTCGGTCCCTCTGCGCCCGTGATGACCCGCCACGCGCGAATCGGCCACGAGATGGATGATCCCGTTCTCGCTCCACCACTGGTTATCCTCAGACGGCTTCCGCCAATAGTCGCGCACGTACTGCGTTCCCGGACCTCCGTAAATCTCGAAATGCACAGGATATTTCTTCGCCGGGTCGAAATCCTTCGGATAAGTTATCTGCGCCGGAAGCTCGAAGCCGTCTGCGGTCGTCATCGTAATAAGCTGAGGCAGTGCATACTGCGAGGCATCGTAATCGTCCCCCTTCATATCCGCCACGCGCAGGCAGGTGTCAGCGAAGCGCCTGTCGATACGCTTGCCCTTATTGCTCGCTGATGCGAGCAATTTGCGTGTCTTCCAGGCCCTCTCGGCGCGTGCGGTCTCGTATATCCAGATCTGGGTCGGAGTGGCGTAAGAGGAGAGCGAGACGACGAAATGTTTCCCGTCGGGAGAGAAACTTACCTGCTGCGCATTCAGCTCAGGGTCCGTAAGAGTCGAAATCCGTCCCTTGCCGTCGACCCTATAGACAGCGCTCTTGGCAAAACCCTCGCGTGCAGCCCTGAAATAAACATAGTCCCCGTCCACGCGCAGCAGTGAAATGTTCCTGTTCGGCCCGTCGGTGAGACGGCGCAGAGTCCCGCCGTCGTAGGAAAGGAAGTATATCTGCTCATATTCCGTCTCGAAACTCCGGGCCATATAGAGACCCTCATCGGTGAAGATCACCTCCTGAATCCAGCTGAGCCAGGTATCGTAATGCTCCGAATAGACTTCTGTCTTGCTTCCGTCTTCGGCACAGACGGCGTAGAGGGTCAGGTCGTGCTGAAGCCTCGGTTCGCGGGCGATATAGAAATACCTGCTGTCGCCGCTCCAGAAAGGAATGCCGAAATACTGGTCCTCCTTCGGGTCGAAATCCGCCCACACTGTCCGGCTCTCCCGTCCGGACTGGCTGAAAGCATCGCTGACATCCACCATTCCGATACTCACCTCCGGGTTCGGCTCTCCGGCCTTAGGGTAGCGGGTACGGCTGAGTGTCCCGTCCTGGCCCGCTGCGGAATAGATCGGGAACATCGGAACGGCGCTGTTGTCGAAACGGTAGAAGCCAAGTTTCCGCGAATCCGGAGACCACCAGAAGGCGCAGTAGCGGGAGGCGCGTCCGAGTATCTCCTCATAATACACCCAGGAGGCGTATCCGTTAAGTATCAGGTCCGAACCGTCGAAGGTCAGCCTGTATTCCTTTCCTTCAGCGATATCCGCCACATACAGGTCGTTGTTCCTTGTGAACGCCAGTCTGGAAGAGTCCGGCGAATATGTGAGATTAACCGCGCCTTCGGGTTT